>NZ_JBICXU010000009.1:133765-260498 GCF_043200435.1 Streptomyces sp. NPDC048416 | reverse complement strand
GCTCCGCTATCACGACGTTCCGGCGCCTTGCGATGCACCGCACCAGGCGCCGCACCCTGACCGACCCTGATCCACCAGACACCCCCTAGTGGCCGGACTGGTCGCTGAGGTAGGGCACCCCGTCGTCAAGGGGCATCTGATCATGCCGTACACGCCCTCCTGCACGGGCCCGGGATGTTGCGGGGCCCGTAAGTGGTCAGATGTCCAGGAGACGATGGGCGAGACCTGGCGCGGGCTTCCTTCGCGCGGGCGCGATGCAGCGCCGTGCTCACGCCTCCACCTATCCAGACTCACGTCCGTGAACTGTCCGGATAGGCGCGGCCTCCGGCGCCCCAGTGACGCTGCGCCGATCTTGAACGTTCCAACCGACTTTGCCCGTGCAGTGCGGGCCGGACGCATCCGGTGCGGCGCCGCTCTGAGCGCGATGCCGTGAGAATCCGCCGGCACGGCTGAGACCCCGCGAGAATCCGCCGACTGGGATGCGACGGGACACACGGCTCACGACCTCACGGAAGAGCGCCGTCCCGAGGTGACAGATACGTCGCCCTGGTGACAGCAGCCGCTGGAAGCCTGGCCCTGGGGTCGAGCGCGGCTGTCTGAGTACGCGTACTCAGATCGCGAGATGAGTAGCTGAACGGATGGGTTCCCACCTGCGGAGACGGGATGGTGGAGGCCACGGAAGGGGCGCGGCGCCGGTACCGCCGGCACGGGGCGGCGGAACCGGCGCGGCTCCCCGGACGTGACGGGGTACGGGGGAGACCCGGGGGGACGTACGGGGGAAGCGCCGGGCCGGCGTGGTTCAGGGGGGACTGAACCGCGCCGGCCCGGCGTGCTTTCGCGGGACGGGCCCCGGTCGGGGCGGGTTCGTCAGCGTCCGCCGACCCGGCCGTGCAGCAGTCTTGACAGCGCCGCGTGGACGTCGTCCAGGGAGCGCTCGCTCTGGAAGGCCTGCCAGTCGAGCGCGGCCACCAGGACCATGCCGACCAGAGCCGCGGCCGTGAGCGGGATGTCGATCTCCTCGCTCAGTTCGCCCGCGGCCACCGCGTCCCGCAGGACCCCCTCCACGACGGCCACCGCCTCCTGACGCACCACCAGGAGGGTCGACTGCCAGGCGCGGTTGGTGCGCCACAGTTCGGCCACGTACAGCTGGGTGAAGGCCGGGTAGCGGTGGATGAAGCCGAGGCCGGCCCGGATCATCGCGTCCAGGGCCTCGACCTTGGTGCCGCCCCGCTCGTCGGTCTCGTCCGCCGCCGCCTGCAAGGACGCGGTCAGCAGACCCACGCCGTGGCGCAGCAGCTCCTCGAAGAGCTCGGTCTTGCTCTTGAAGTTGTAGTAGACCGTGCCCTTGGCGACTCCGGCCCGCTCGGCGATCTCGTCCACCGTGGTGGCCGAGAAGCCCTGCTCGGCGATGAGCGTCACGGCGGCCTCGTACAGCTTCTGCCGGGTCGCCTGGCGTCTGGTGCTGCTGCTCTCCATGGCGTCGATTCTCACAGGCTCAGCTCCGGGTGCAGCCGGTCCAGCGTCCAGACCTGCTTCTGCCGGGCCGACAGCGCGGTCAGCGCGAGGGCGCCCACGGTGAAGGCGGCCAGGACCGCGCAGCCCTGCCACACCACGCCCAGGTCGCCACCGGTGATGAGCCTGCGCAGGCCGTCCACGACGTAACTCATGGGCAGGTAGGGGTGGATGGCGTTGAAGAAGGCCGGGCTCGTCTGGACGGGGTAGGTGCCGCCCGCCGACGTCAGCTGGAGCATCAGGACGGCGAGCACCAGGATGCGTCCGGCGGCCCCGAACTTGGCGTTGAGCCATTGCACGATCGCCGCGAAGCAGCAGGAGGTCAGCGCCAGATAGCCCAGCGTCCCCGCGGTCCGCTGCATTTCGAGGCCGAGCCCGTAGTGGAGCACCGACATCAGCGCGGCGACCTGGAGCACCCCGACGGCCGCCACCGGAAGCCAGCCGGCGAACGCGATCCGCCAGGCCGAGGCCCCCGCCGCCAGGGCGCGCCGGTTGAGCGGCTGGATCAGCATGTACGCGACCATCGCGCCCACCCACAGGGAGAGCGGGATGAAGTACGGGGCAAAACCGGTGCCGTAGTTGGGCGCCTTGTGCATCGCCTGCGAGGCCAGCCTGACCGGGTCGGCCATCACCTCGGTGCGCTGGTCGCGCTGCTGCTTGTCGTAGTCGGGGATCTTGCCGACGCCGTCGTGCAGGCCGTTCGACAGCTGGACGGAGCCGTCGGAGAGCTTGACGATCCCGCCGTCGAGCGAGCCCGCGCCCGTCTTCAGTTTGTCGATGCCCGAGTCGAGGTCGGTGGAGCCGGTCTTGGCGCTGCCCAGGCCCGTGTGGATGGCGGCCGCGCCCTTGGCCACGTCGTGCGCGCCCTTGTTGAGCTTGTTGATGTCGGCGACCTTCTTCTCCAGGTCGCCGGAGAGGTGCGGCGCCTTCGCGGCGAGGTCACGAGCCTTGGTCTGGAGGTCTTCGAGGCTCTTGTCGAGCTTCTTGAATTCACCCCCGTGGTCCTTGACGAGGTTGTTGACGTCCTCGCTGAGGGTCGCGCCGGTGGCCATCGCCTTCTTGGCCTCGTTCAGCTTCGGACAGACCTGGCCCTCGGTGGACGTGTCCACACAGAGCTGCTGGTAGAGGGTGTCGAGGTCGTTCGAGGCCTTGCGGGTGCCGGCCGCCGCCGCGGGCGCCAGGTCGATGATCTTGGTGAGCTGGTCGCGTACGGGCTGGATCGAGTCCGCAAGGAGCTTCGCCGCGTCGCCGACCGCCTTGCCGTTGTCCTTGAGGTACGGACGCACCTGGCCGGCCACGCCGTTGGCCTGGTCGGCGATCTGCTGGGTGCCGTTGGCGACCTGCTGGGCGCCGCTCGCCAGGGTGCCCGCGCCGGTGTCGAGCTCGGTGATCCCGCCGGCCAGCTTGCCGCTGCCGTCCTTGGCCTTCGTGAGCCCGTCGGCCAGCCGCTTGGAGCCGTCCTTGGCCTTGCCCAGCCCGTCCTTGAGGTCGCCCGCGCCCTCGGCCGCCTTCTCGGTGGAGTCGTGGAGGTCGCCGAACGAGACGAAGATCTTGTCGAGGAAGGACCGCGACGCCTTGCTGGACGCGGCGGCGCGCACCTCGGAGAAGACCGAGCGCGAGATCGAGCCGACGATGTAGTTGTTGGCGTCGTTGGTCCGCACCTGGAGCGCGCCGGTCTCGGGCGAGTCGCCGGAGCTGGACGCGATCCTCTTGCTGAAGTCGGCGGGCATGGTCAGGGACAGGTAGTACGTGCCCTTCTCCAGGCCCTCGCGCGCCTCGGCGTCACTGACCTCGTGCCACTCGAAGGTCTTGCTGTCGCGCAGCTTGGCGCTGAGGTCGTCGCCCGCGTGGAGTTTCTGCCCGGCGGCCTCGGCCCCCTTGTCGTCGTTGACCAGGGCGACCGGTATCCGGTCGAGACGGCCGTACGGGTCCCAGAACGAGCACAGGTACAGCGCGCCGTACAGCAGCGGCAGCAGAAGCAACGCGACCAGAGCGGCCCTCGGCATCCTCCCCCTGCCGAACCGCTTCAGCTCAAGCGCTGCCAGTCGTGGCGAACGCATCCCCCGCCCCCTCCTCGCTCGTGGCACCGTCGTCGGCGCCGGTTTCTGTCGTCGTCACGGTGGTGTCGGCCTCGGCGGGCGCCTCGCTGCACACCGCGAGCACGGTGGTGCCGGTGTCCGCCATGGAGCGCAGCAGCGCCCAGGCGGCGGAGCGTTCGGCGTCCGAGAGCTTCATGTCGGTGTCGTCGACCGCCAGCAGCCGGGGCCGCTGGATCAGCGCGAGGGCCACGGTGAGCCGCAGCGCCTCAAGGCGCTCCAGATCCCGTACGGGGGTGCGGTCGCGCTTGGGCAGCGAGGCGAGGTCGAGACCGGCCGACGCGAGCGACTGCTCGATCAGGGCGCGGGCCTCGGCGCGGCGTTGGGCGGGGGAGCGCAGCAGTGCCCGCACCGAACCGTCGTAGCGGCGCTGGAGCATCACGCGCTCGCGCAGGTGCTCGGCGACGGTGAGGGCGGGGTCGAGCTCGCTGACGCCGGGCACCTGGCCGAGCGCGCTGAGCCGCCGCACGGCGGCCATCTTGCGGGGCAGTTCGTGCTCGCCCACCCGCGCCCGGCCCTCGGTGGGCTTCATACGGCCGGTGAGGGCGAGCAGCAGGCAGGTGCGGCCGGAGCCGGAGGGGCCGGTGACCGCGACGAGCGAACCGGGGTCCGCGTCGAAGCTGATGCCCCGGAAGGCCCAGCCGCGCGGCCCCTTGAGTCCGAAGCCCTCGGCGCGTATCGCCGCGCCGGTCACGTCCGAGTGCGGGCTGTCCATACTCTCCCGATTCCCCCCTGCTCTCGCGTCCCCCGGACCGGGTCACCCGGCCCCTTTTTGAACTGACTGGTCAGTACAAAAGATAGCCGCACCTGCCAGGCGGGGCAAAGCGGCAGGTCAGAGGTGGATTCGGGGGTAATTGTCAGTGGTGCCCCTCACGATGGGCACATACGGCCACAGTGCCGTCACAGACGACAGGAGGTTCGTCATGGCCAGCTCCCACGCAGCAGCTGTACCCCGGCGCCGCGCAAGCAGCCCTGCCCCCTCACTGAACGGCGCCGCGAACGACGTCCACCCCGTCCTGCGCCGGGCCGGCGCGCCACCCGCCGCCCTGGATCTGCTCGCCCAGGCGCGCGGCGGTCTCGACGAGGCGGCCGTGCTCGACGCCCCCAACGAGCGGTACGCGACGGCCCATCTGGCCGCCCTGCGCACCGCGGCCGCCGTCCTCGCCGCACGCGGCCGCCCGGAAACCAGCGCGCGCCGTCGGCAGCGGATCCGCAGCGCCTGGGAAGTGCTCCCGGAAATAGCGCCCGAACTGACGGAGTGGAGCGCCCTGTTCGCCTCGGGGGCCGACCGGCGGGCCCGCGCCGAGGCAGGCATCCAGGGCGCGGCCACCCACCGGGACGCCGACGATCTGCTCCGCGACGCGGCGATGTTCCTGCGCCTGGTCGAGCGCCTGCTCGCCCTGCAGCCCGTACTGCCCCAGCCGAGGGCGCGCGAGGGGGAGGGGGAGCGGGGGGTGGAAGGGGGGTCGGGCTGAGGGTGCCGGCCAGCAGTTCCTCGATCGGCCGGCCAGGAGCTTGCACCAGCGAGCACGGTGTCGTCGACCAGCGCTCGTCCGATGCGGTTCACGAGCCGGCGGGAACGGGTTGGCGAACGGGCGGCGGCCGCCTCCCAGGCTGGGAGGTGGCCGCCGCGATCCGGGCTTCGGTGGCCCGTTCTGTTCTAGAAGTTGGAGCTGGTCCACTCCGGGCGGGTGTCCGACTGTGACGGCATCAGTTAAGTGCCGTTGGCCGGGAGGGGGGCCGGGGACGGCAGTGAGGCGGTGCCCAGGGTGGAGGTCGTCCATCGCTGGGAGGCGGCGCCATTGCACTGGTAGAGCTGCAATGAGGTGCCAGGGTCGAACGTGCCGCCCGGGCGGTCCAGGCAGCGGTTGGAGACGGGGTTGTAGTAGCTGCCGTCCGCGCGGGCCTGCCACTGTTGGTTGGGGGATCCCTGGCAGGTCATCAGCTGGATCAGGGTGTTGTTGGCGGTCCCGCCGTTCGCGGCTTCGACGCACTTGCCCTGGATACGGACGGTGCCGTCGTCCCGGAGCTCGAACTGCTGGGCGCCCGACTGGTTGCAGGTGTAGATCTCGATCCTATTTCCGTCGGTGCTCGCCGCGTGGTCGTCGTCGACGCAGGTGCCCGAGTCGGTGGCGGCGATGATGGGGCCAGCGGTGCCGGGCGCGGTGACGGAGGCCGCGTACGGGTAAATGGCGAGGTTGCTGATGCCACCGTGCAGGCCCCCGACAGCGTTGGGCTGGCCGTCGGCCTGGTAGCGGCCGAGGACGAGCGGTCCGGCCGGCTTCGGGGCGGGGCTGGCGGCGGAGTTGTGGTAGCCGGAGCCGACGAGAACGCCGTCCGTGTACAGGCTCATCCGTCCGGTGGCCGCATCGTAAACGGCTGTCAGTTTGGTCCAGACGTCCGGGTTGACCTGCGCCTGGGCGTTGTTGGCGGATGTGCCGTCGTATCTCCAGCCGGAGGTGGTGTCCTGGGTGTTGCCGATGGCGAACCGCCAGTAGGCGCCATCGTGCTCCGGGAAGAGCATGAAGTCGCTGGCCTGGGAGTTGTCCTGGCTGACGATGACTCCGTTGCCTTGTGACGCCTTGGCCCAGGTGCTGATGGTGAAGCTCTTGCGGGTGTCGACCACGCCGGTGCTGGTGGTGATCGCCGACTGGGTGTCGCTGAAGGAGGCGTAGTCGGTGCTGCGGCCGTCGATGCTTTCCGTGGGCCACGCGATGTTCGTCGCGGTGGCCGGGTAGTCCCCGGCGCTGCTGTCCACTTTCCCCTGGGCGTTGGGGCCAGTGAGCTTCCACCCGGCCATGGGCATGTTGAGGTTGCCCAGCGGTACGACGGTCGAGATCAGACTCGTGACCGTGGGGTACGGGGCGGCGGTGGTGGGAGCGCTGCCGGCGCCGGAGAAGGAGACGAGTTGCTGCTTGGCGTCGACGGCCCACAGGTCCGGGAGGCCGTCCCCGGTGAGGTCGCCGTCGGAGCCGACGCGCGGGTAACGCTCGGGGTCGATGGACGCCTTGAGGTCCACACCTTGGGCGGGGTCGATGAAGTCGGTCAGGTCCGGGGCGTCGGCGTTGCCTTTGATGGTGAAGGCGCGGAGGGCGCCGGTGGTTTTGGAGCGGGCCCACAGGGTGGGAAAGTCACTTCCGCCGGCGCGGCCCGGGGTGATCAGTTCGTAGTCGTCCCAGCGCTGGTCGTTGGCCGAGAGCAGCATGGCCTGGCCCAGATGGTTGCTGCTGTCGCGCACAGCCAGCCAGAGCCGCCCGTTCTCGACGAACAGCAGCGAGGTCCGTGGCAAGGCGTACTGGCCGGTGCCCTGGACCGTGCCGGAGTCACCACTGGGCGAGCCGAATGCCGCGAGCTGGGTGACCTTGGTCCAGTCCCCGCCGTAACCGTAGTCCGTGCACGTGAGAGCCGAAGAAGTCGCATCCACACAGGAGGTCGGCTTGTCCACGGGCACGGGTGCCTGGCCGTCGAACCGGCCCCCGTTGGTGTCGTTGAGGTAGTCGTACAGCGTGGCGGCGCCGGGCTGGTGGGCCAGGAGATCGTCGACGTTCTTGCTGGCCAGGCTGCCGCGGTGGGTGATCTGGATGCCGTTCCACCCGTTGTTGCCGGGGGCGGACTGGATGCGGGCGTTGGGGGCGGCGCCGGGGTCGGTGCCACCGCCGATCTGGCGGAGGGTGCCGGCGCTGTCGGGCAACAGGACGTCCGGGACGGAATCGCCGGTGACGTCGCCGAAGACGGGGCGGGGGCCGTTCAGGTCGGACGGCGCGTAGTAGCTGTAGACGGCGGGCTGGGACATGTTGCCCGCGTTGTCCTGGGTCTGCAGGTAGACGAAGTTCGTGCCCCAGTGCGGGGGTGTGATCTTGATGTCCGCCCTGCCTGCGGTGAGTCTGACGATGCCCGTGGCCGAATCGGTGCACTTCCAGCCGGTGGCGGCCGCCTGGACGGGGTCGGTGGTCCAGCGGGCGCACGCGAGCCCGGAACTGCGGCCGCCGTCAACGGGCGCGGGGTCGGTTCCGGTGAGAGTGAAGGTGCCTTCCTGGCCGGCCTTGAGGGGCTGAGCGTTGGGCGTGCCGGAGGGAGGGAAGTCGCTGGAGGCGACGGCTGCCGTGGGAGGGGTGCGGTCGACGCGGAAGTAGCAGCTTCCGGTCGGGTCGCTCGACAGCGTGCCGTCCGTGGTGATGGCCTGCCAGCCGTACTGGTGGCCGTCGGCAAGGTTTCCCGCGTCGACGGTGACGTCGCCAGCGGAATTCCACCCGGTGGTGAAGGTCGACGTCTGGTTGCCGTTGTTGTTGTCCCACAGCTTGAACGTCGTGTACAGCTGCTCGTTCGTGCGCGAGTCGGTGTCGGCGGTCAGCGCGGTGCTGGTGGCACCGATCCAGCCGGGCTCGTCCGGAAGGTTGCACTGGGTGTATGAACCTGTGCTCGCTCGCCCCGGGGCCGGACTGGTGCGAGGGTTCCCGATGGTTGGGTTGATGTCGTAGGTGACGACGACGTGCGGGGCCTCGGAGCCCTTCGAGGTGAGCCGCTGCCGGTAGTACTTGTTGTTCTCGTTGTCGGGGGCGAACCCGAACGAGAAGTTGCCCCAGCGGTTGGCGGCCGCCCGTTTCATCGTCGAGGTGACGTCGTACGCGAAGCTGCCGGTGCCTGAGACCGAGAGGCTCGCACCGATCTTCGAGCAGCCGCCCATGACGGAACCGGTGCCGCACGGCTGGTGGTTCCAACTGGTCGGGTCGCTGATCGTGCCCGTCTCGTACAAGCCCAGTGGGGTCCTGGTGGAGGGGCTGGAAGAGGCGATGACGGTGGCGTACAGACGCGCGTCGAGGACGGTGGCGCCGTAGATCGCGGATCCGATGCCGACTTGGAAATAAGCGCGGGTCCGGCCGGTGGGGGAGCAAGGGTGTTCGGTGTCGACGTATCCGCAGTAGCCGGTGGCCGGTGTGTCCTGGCCGTACTGCGTGCCCTTGTACTCGTTCGTACTGGGATAGGCCTCCTGCACCTGGGCCCAGGCCTGCAGGGTGTTGTCGGTCGACGGATTCCAGCCCGGGTCGATGAACCACGGCCCGGTGCCGTGCTCAAGCATTGCGGCGTCGGGGACGAGGTCGATGCCGTGGCTGTCGGCGGTGGCGGCCACCTTGGCGACGGTTGCCCCCGCGCCGGGGCCATCCGCGGTGGAGTCGGCTCCCGCGCCGTCCGTGGAAGCGGTCGGCGCGGCGCGACGGGCGAAGGGCTTCTGGGTCCCTGATGGCGTGGGAGCCGGGGAGGAGTCCCACATGACGGGGCTGGGCGCGGAGAAACGGGGCCGGCCCTGGGCGTCAGCCGCCGTCAGATTGCCGGCCGCGTCGGCGCTCACGATGAGCCCGTCGGCCACCACATCGAGATGGAGCTTCTTGACGGCGGGGTCGGCGGCGGCTCGCGCGGTGTGCACGATCAACACCTGGCGCCAGCCGCCCAAATGAGTGGCCGTCAACTCGAGGTCCACATCGGGCATGACTGCCTCGTACAGGGCGCTGTCACCATCGAGGACCGGCTTGGGCAGCATGAAGGGCGCCTTGATGGCGAGCTCCTTGCCGTCGCTCGTGGTCATGCTGGCCATGGGGCCGTCCCCGCCACCGGAGAAGGCCAGAGACGTGGGCACGGTGGTCGGGGTGACGGTGCCGTCCGCGTTGGCGTGCAGCGTCGTGTCGATGTCCTGCCATGTCCCCTTGACGGATTTGACGCGCAAGGGGCTGGACGAGGTGTCGGTGCTGAGGGTGCCGTCCGGGTTGGCGACGGTCCGCGCGTTCTGCGACGTCATGTACCCGATGGCCACCGGCTTTCCGGTGCTCTTCGCCTGGGCGCGTGCCGCGTCCAGGGCCTTCTCGTTTTCGGTGGGCTTCTTGGGTGGCGGGGTCGGCCAGGCGGAGTCGGCCGGGCCGTGTCCGTCACTGACGTCGGCGACCGCCCCAGGGGCAGTGAGTACGCCGATACCCAGCGAGAGCACGACGGCACCGGCGATCGTTCCCAGTGGCGCGCGGACGGCCCGTCGGCGACGTGAGCCCCCCGGCCCCAGTATTCGTGGATGGAGAAGTGATGGCCTCAAGATGGAGGTCCTCGCTGTGATCTGTGAGCGGGCAGAGGTCATGCGCACAGTTCCTACACAGCATTGCATCTGTCAATGGTGCCGTTGGCGAAATGCCCCTTCTGCCCCGCGAGTTACCGCAGTGCACCTGTGCGTGACATTGGCCACCTGGCCGGAATATTTAATTCCGCTGTACGTGCCGAATTAACGCTCCATAGGGTGCCGTTTACCCCGGTTGCGATCCGCCGGGTGTTTTCACGTTTCCGCATGTTTGTCTTTTCTTCTGTGTCCTGTGGGGGGAACCAGTTGTCTCGTCGGGGTGGGCTTTTCACGCGCTCCAATGCCGGGCGTTCACGGATTGCCGTGGTAGCCGCTCTGTCGGTGCTGTTCGCCGGGCTCGGCCTCCCTGCTGTGGAGGCGAAGGAGGCGTCCCCGAAGGTCTGGACGCCTCCGAAGACCCCGTTGCCGGACACCAAGCCGGTCAAGGGCTCGAACCTCAAGTCGGCCGCCACCACGACGCATACCGGAAAGAGCTGGTCGCCGCCCGCCGCGAGCGACCGCCTGGCCGGCACGGCAACCGTCGTCGTGGGCGGTTCCCCCTCCGGCACGTCCGCGTCGCGGAAACCGGGCGCGGCACCGGCCCTCACCCAGGCCGGCAAGCTGCCGGTGTGGATCGCCCCGGGGCAGGGCCCGGATCACACGCCGGGTAATTCCTCCGCGGCGACCGCGCAGAGCGATGATGCGGCGCTGCGCGTCGAGGTGGCGGACACCGCCAAGGCCGGCAGGACGGGCGTCAACGGCGCCCTCGTATCGCTGACCGACACCGGATCAGGCGCGGCCCCCGGGAAGATCCAGGTCGGCCTGGACATCGCCACATGGGCCAAGGCCGCCGGCGCCACCTGGGCCGACCGGGCCCGGGTCGTCCAGCTCCCCGGCTGCGCGCTGACCACGCCCAAGGCCGCGGGCTGTACGCGGCGCACCCCGGTCACCGCCCGCACGGACGCCTCGGGCCGGCTGGTGGCCGACGTCGCCATGCCGTGGCACATGGCGCCGGGGAGCGCCAAGTCGTCGCTGTTCAGGTCGGCCGAGGCCCCGCAGACCTTGGCCGCGCAGAGCGTGGTGCTGGCCGTGGAGCCCGGCCCGGCGGGGGCCGGCGGCGACTTCAAGGCCTCTCCGCTCAGCCCGTCTGCTTCCTGGCAGGCGGGCGCCAACGCGGGCAACTTCACCTACGGCTACACCGTGGAGGTCCCCTCCGCCCTGGCCGGCCCGGCTCCCAGTCTCTCGCTGGGCTACGACTCCTCGTCCGTGGACGGCAAGACCGCCTCCACCAACGCCCAGGCGAGCTGGATCGGCGACGGCTGGGACTACCACCCGGGCTCCATCTCCCGTACGTACAAGAGCTGTGACGACGCGGGTGTCAAGGGCTCCGGTGACGAGTGCTGGGGCGGTGACCTGCTGAACCTCTCGCTCGCGGGGCATGCCGGCCAGCTGGTGCGCGACGACACCTCGTGCGTATGGCACCTGCAGGGCGAGGACGGCACCCGAGTCGAGCGGCTGACCGGCCTGGACAACGGCGCATGGAAGGGCGAGGGCTGGAAGGTCACCGTCAACGACGGCACCCAGTTCTACTTCGGTGCCAACCACCTGCCGGGCGGTGACGGCAGCGACCCCGCCGCGAACTCCGCGTCCACCGTGCCCGTCTACTGGCCCGGCGACGCGGACAAGTGCCTCGGCGCCGGCTCCGCCGCCAAGGGGACCTGGTCGCAGATGGGCTGGCAGTGGAACCTCGACTACGTCGTCGACCCGCACCAGAACCTGATCGACTACCGCTACGCGCAGGAGGACAACTACTACACGCGCGGCGGCGGCCAGAACAACGGCAACGGCACCCTCACCAAGTACCAGCGCGCCAGCCACCCGACCTGGATCGGCTACGGCCAGCGCCTGCCCGACCAGATCGCCGCCAAGGGCAAGGCCAACCCCGCCGCCCAGGTGTGGTTCCGCACCGATGAGCGCTGCTTCGCCAAGGACACGATCACCTGTGCCGAGTCCCAACGCACCAAGGACAACGCCAAGTACTGGCCCGACAGCCCGCTCGACCAGAACTGCGCCGCCAGCGGCCAGTGCCTGAACCTGTCGCCCACGTTCTGGACCACCAAGCGCCTCACCCGGATCGACACCGAGGTCCTCGACGGCACCTCCTACCGCGGCGTCGACTCCTTCGCCCTCAAGCAGTCCTTCCAGGATCCGGGAGATGGAAGTTCGCCGTCGCTGTGGCTGGACTCCGTCCAGCGCACCGGCTCCAACGGCAAGACCCCCATCACCCTGCCCGCGGTCTCGTTCCAGCCGCTGGAGATCGCCAACCGGGTCGACGGGAACGTCGTACGCCCGGACGGCACCGAGGCGACGGCGTCCACCTTCAAGCGCCCGCGCATCCAGACGATCACGACCGAGACCGGCGGCAGGATCAACGTCGTCTACCGGCCCGCGGAGTGCTCACGGCTCAACCACACGATGCCGTCCTCCGAGGACCACAACACCATGGCCTGCATGCCGGTCAGGTGGTACCTGCCCGGGCAGTCCTATCCGGATCCCGTGAAGGACTGGTTCAACAAGACCGTCGTCCAGAGCGTCACCGAACAGGACACGTTCGCCACCGCACCCACCAAGGTCACCGACTACGAGTACGGCGGCGGCATCGCCTGGCACCGCAACGACTCCGAGCTGACGGACTCCAAGACCCGCACCTGGGACCAGTTCCGCGGCTACGCCACCGTCACCACCCGCACCGGCTCCGGCAACCAGACCGAAGCCCCGCGCACCAAGGCCGTCAGCACCTACTTCCGCGGCATGGACAACGACGTCCTGGCCGACGGCTCCAAGCGCAGCGTCACCGTCGATGCCACCGCCGTCGACGGCGGCGCCACGGTCCGGAGCGTCACCGACGACAACGTCCTGTCGGGTTTCGTCCGGCAGAGCCTCACCTACGACCGCGACGGCGGCAGCGTCATCGCCGACGAGGTGAGCACTCCCTGGCAGGGCCCCGTCACTGCGACCCGCGCCCAGTCCGGCGGCATGCCGGACATCACCGCGCGCGCCGTCAACACCGCCGAGGTCACCACCCACTCCCGGCTGGCCGACGGCAGTTGGCGCACCTCCGAGCGCACCTCCACATACGACAGCACGCTCGCCGCACGCCCGGTCCAGGTCGACGACAACAGCGACGTCGACCACCCCGAAAAGCGGCTGTGCATCACCTTTACGTACGCCACCGGCCCCGACCTCGCGCCCAAGCCCCTCGCCTCGCGCACCCTGACCCTCTCCGGCGGCTGCGACCATATGGCCACCTCCTCCAATACGGTCGCCGACACCCGCGTCTACTTCGACAACCTGCCGCTCGGCAAGGCCAACGAGACCGGGGACCAGACCTCCACCGAGGTCCTGGAGCGCTACACCGCCGACGGCACCCCGGTATACCGCAAGAACGCCGCCAGCACCTTCGACGCCTACGGCCGCGTCACCAGCACCACCGACCCCACCCGAACCGACGCGGCCCACCCCAACGGCGCGGTCACCAAGACCGAGTTCAGCCCCTCGACGGGCGCCCTGCCCAGCCAGGTCACCCACACCAATCCGCTCGGCTGGAAGACGGTCACCTCGCTCGACATCGGCCGGTCCCTGCCGCTCAAGGCCACGGACGAGAACGGCCGCGTCAGCGAACAGGATGACGATGCCCTGGGACGCCTGGTCGCCGCCTGGCAGCCCGACAGCGACCGCTCGACCGGAGCGCCCGCCGACCGCAAGTTCTCCTACGCGATGAACGGCACCAACGCCCCCTCCACCGTGCTCAGTCAGGCCCGCATGCGGGACGGCAGCTACACCTCGTCCTTCACGATCTACGACGGCCTTGGGCGCATCCGGCAGACCCAGGCCACTACGCCGTCGGGCGTGTTCGGCCGGACGATCACGGATGCCCTCTTCGACTCGCACGGCTGGCAGATCAAGACCAGCGCGGCGTACTACAACGACGAGGCCGCCCCCGCCGGAACGCTGTTCCTGCCCAACGGCGGCGTCAACCCGGACAGCAAGGTCCCGTCGCAGACCGTGCAGGTCTACGACGGTCTGGGCCGCGTCACGGCCTCCGTCTTCCAGTCGTACGGCATCGAGCAGTGGCGCACGAAGACCGACTACCCCGGCGCCGACGAGGTCCGCACCACCCCGCCGGCCGGCGGTTACGCCACGGCCACCCTCACCGACAGCCGTGGCCGTACGGAGGCGCTGCGCCAGTACCGGAGCAACGCCCCCACCGGTGCCTACGACGAGACGACCTACGGCTACAACGCCCAGGGCAAGGAGCTGTGGCGCAAGGACTCCGCGGGCAACCAGTGGACCTTCGCATACGACCTGCTCGGTCGCTCGGTGACGTCCACCGACCCGGACTCCGGCACCTCGTCCACCGCCTACGACGACACCAAGAACCTCGTCACCACGACGGACGCACGGGGCAAGAGCGCCACCACCGTGGTCGACCTGCTGGGCCGCACCACCGCGACGTACGAGGGCGCCGCGACCGACCCGTCCCAGCAGGTCGGCAAGTTCACCTACGACACCCTGGCTCTGGGCAAGCCCACCGCCACCACGCGTTTTGTCGGCGGCGCCTCGGGCAGCGCGTACACGTCGGAGGTCACGGGCTACGACAAGGGGTACCGCCCGCTCGGCACCAGGACGATCATCCCGTCCTCCGAGGGCAAGCTCGCGGGAACCTACACGACCACCAACGCCTACGACGCCTTCGGCAATCTGAAGACGAGCAAGCTGCCCGCCATCCCGGGCGCCGGCCTGGGCGCCGAGACACTGATCTTCGGCGTCGACACGTTGGGCAACCAGACCTCGCTCGACAGCACCATCGGATTCACCAACACGCCCTATGTGGCGGATCTTCGCTACGACCCCTACGGCCGCACCATCCGCACCACCGTCGGCGACACCGGTGCCCAGATCGTGTCCACCCTGGACTACGACAACTCCACCGGCCGCGTCATCCGCTCCATCCTCGACAAGCAGAACGCGCCGACCGCCAGCGTCGACGTCAACGAGTACACCTACGACCACGCGGGCCAGGTCACCTCCGTCCGTGACACGCAGGACGGCAACGCCGTCGACCAGCAGTGCTTCACCCACGACTACCTCGGCCGCCTCACGCAGGCCTGGACCGACACCGGCACCCAGACCACCGCGCCCCAGCCGAGCGTGCGCGGCATCGGCTCGTGCGCCAACAGCAGCGGACCGGCGACCGACGGCGCGGGCAAGCCGAGCGTCGGTGGTCCCGCCCCGTACTGGCAGCAGTACACCTTCGACAAGCTCGGCAACCGCACCAAGCTCGTCAGGAAGGACGTCACCGGTGCGGCGGCCAAGGATGTGACGGTCACTCAGACCTTCGGTGCCGGTGCGAACACCCCCTCCTCGGACCCGCAGTCGGGCGGCGGCACGGGCGGCCCGCACGCCCTGATGTCCGCCACGGAGACCGGACCCTCCGGCACCACGGCCACCTCGTACACCTACGACGCGGCCGGCAACACGACATCTGTCACCAGCACGCCCGGCACCAAGAACCTGACCTGGGACGGCCAGGGCAAACTCGGCAAGATCACCGGCACCGGCCAGAGCGCCGGCACGAGCTACCTGTACGACACCCAGGGCAGCCAGATCATCCGCCGCGATCCCGGCTCGACCACGCTGAACCTCGGCGCCGACCAACTCACCCTCGAAACCGCCAGCGGCACCCTGACGGATGTCCGCACGTATGCCGCCCCCGGCGGCCTGTCCATCACCCGCACCACCACCGGCGGCAAGTCCACCCTGGCCTACCAGAGCTCGGACCCGCACGGCACCAACGGCGTCCAGTTCAACTCCTACGACCTCTCCCAGGTTCGCCGTCCCACCGACCCGTTCGGCAACGACCGCGGCAATCAGCCGGCGGAGGGCACGTGGGCGGGCGACAAGGGCTTTGTCGGCGGCACCAAGGAGAAGGCGACCGGCCTCACCCTGCTCGGGGCCCGCGAATACGACCCGAAGACCGCCCGTTTCATCAGCCCCGACCCCATCGTGGACGGCGGCGACCCGCAGCAGTGGAACGCCTACGCGTACGCCAACAACAGCCCCGTCAACAGGGCCGACGCCACCGGCCTGCGCATGGACTGCGGCACCGCCGCGGAGTGCCAGGGGGTCAACCAGTACTACGAACAACTGGCGGGGCAGCCACAGAGCGGCACGACGGCCGCCGAGACCCAGGCCGAAACCACGCTGGACCAGGCCGAGACCACCGTCACCCGGACCAAGGCGAAGCGCGCGGAACTGACGAAGCAGGTCATCCACATCGTTGGTGACCTGATCGGCTACAACGACGCCCGCGACTGCTTCACCAAGGGCGACGTCATGGCCTGCCTCAACACCGCGCTCGGCGCGGTGCCCTGGGGCAAGATCTTCAAGGCCGTCAAGATCGGCATCAAGGCCTTCAAGATCTACAAAGAGATCAACAAGACCTACGACGCCATCCGGGCCGCGGAACGCACCGCGGCCGAAGCGGCCAGAGCGTATGCCAAGGCGAAGAAGGCCGGCGACGAGGCCCGGGCCGCGGAGAGGGCCGCGGCCAAGGCGGCCGAGGAGAAAGCCGGCAAGGAGACAGCCACCGACGCGGCGGGCACCGAAGCGAAGTCCGTCAGAGCCGAGGCCGACGCCGAGGCCAAGGGGGCGGGCGAAGGGGCGGACGCCCCCACCCAGTGCAACAGCTTCCCCGCGGGCACCCGGGTCGTGATGGCCGACGGCACCACCAAGGCGATCCAGGACATCCACGACGGCGACACGGTCCTGGCCACCGATCCCCAGACCGGCCAGACCCGACCCGAGACCGTCACGACCACCATCACCACCCCCGACGACAAGCAGTTCACCGACCTCACCCTCACCGACGACGCCCACCCCCGCGGCCCCCCGGCCAAGGTCACCTCCACCCACCACCACCCCTACTGGAGCCAGACCCGCCACCAGTGGGTCGACGCCGGCGAACTCCACCCCGGCGAACACCTCCGCCGGCCCGACGGCACCGCCCTCACCGTCACAGCGGTCCGCAACTACGCCCAATCCGCCACGACGCACAACCTGACGGTCGATCGGCTCCATACGTACTATGTGCTGGCGGGGGCCGCGCCGGTCCTGGTGCACAACTGCGGCGACGGTGGCGGCGCAGAGCAGGCTGCAAAGCGTGGACGGGCGGAGGATCTTCAACCGCAGGAAGGCGCTACAGGCGATCACACGGCTTTCGAGCGGGATGCAAATGGCAGGGTTGCGCGCTATCAGACCTGGATCAAGAACGACAGGGCTCCGTCCGGTTGGCAGAAGGGGCCAAGGTTTCGCGGGACTGGTGGCAGCCACTCCGGAATCGAGCCGCCCATCTATTACCCGAAGGGCGGTGGTAAGGGAGTCCCAGGCGTCGACGTACCGGAGAACATCCCGCCGGGTTACCTCCTTGGGGAATCTGAATGAACCAGCACATGGCTGCGCGCCGTATCCTGCACAAATCTTTCCCCTATGTGGATGCCGAAGATCCTGTGTCGTATTTCAGCGACGCAGGAGATGCCACGCAGGCCCTGATGTACGGCTGGCTGTACTGGCCTGATCTGGTAGAAATCCACGGTGCCGTATTCCTGGCACTGAGCGGGAATGATGAAGCAGAAATTGCCCAGCGTCTCGCTACTCCGCTGGCTGATGGACATCCGGAATGGCCTGCAATGTCGTGGGTTCAAATGGTGGATAGCTACAATATTTTCGAGATCCAGCACCTGTTTCGTCAATCACGCGGGCCAGCCGAGTTCTTCGTAGATACGCACCGGATACTCGGCAGTATTCTTGTGCAGGCGTGGCAGGCTCGGCTGATGGCGAGCTACCCTGATCGTCAGTTCGTGGTGCGGATGATCGAAGCTGACGCCTCAATGGATCTGCGGATCGAGGTGTCTCAGGAGTCGCCACCATTGATACCCCCGAGAGGGTGGGATGGGCGGCGTCGCGGAATCATCGTTGATCCGTGATCGTCCGGAATGAACCTCCCCGCCTGGTGGTCGTTGCGAGCGTTTGACGGCAACGCTGACGGCAACGCGGTTGGACGCCGGAGCCCCCACGTGGTTCTCGTGGGGGCTCCGGCGTCTCTTGCGTGGGTCGGTGGAGGACTGCGGCAAGGGGCGGGTCGTCGGGGCTGCCAGGGCACCGCCTCTGAACCGGCCGCGTCAGACGGAGAAGCAGGAGACACAGCACAGAGTTGTCGCAGCACAGGGTGAGCTGTTCAGAGTTTCTTTACTTGATCAAGGCGGTCCGCTGACGCGGCCCGCGCGTGCTCCGGCCCTGCGGGGCCGTGTCTCCGCCCCGCGGGCGACGGCCCCGCCGGTCCGGGCGCGCAACAGCCAGGAGGACGAGGGACCCCTCCCGCTCCGACCGTGATCCTGCCGGAGCCCGGCCCGCCACGTGGTGGGACACCCCTGTGGGTGGGTGTCCGCCGGATCGCCCCCGGCTGATGCGCTGGCCGGGCGTACCGTGGAGTGGGAGGTGGTGAGTTGATGATTACGGAGCTGGCCGACAACGTCCGCAAGTACCGGCGTCGCGCGGGGATGAGCCAGGAAGAACTGGCCCACGCCGCAGGTGTATCGCCGGGCACGGTACGCAAGGCCGAGCAGGGCGGCACTCTCCGCATGGAAACCCTGCACACGCTCGCCCGAGCGCTGGGGGTGACCACGGCCGCGTTGATGGCGTCCGATGCCCCGGAGCCCGTCGGTCGGGCCGAGGAGCCGAACCGCGTCAACCTGATCCAGCTCCGCGCCGCCCTCACCCCAGCCCTCGGGCTCGTGGAGCAGGAGGCCGAAGGCGTGGGTGAGGAGCCGAACCTGCGCACCTTCCGGCGCACGCTGCAAGACGCACGGGTGCTGTACTTCTCCGACAGCTACAAGAGCGTCGCGGCACAACTGCCGGTCCTGCTGCGTGATGCCGCACAAGCCGTCGCCTACTACGACAGCGGGGACGAGCACCGGCAGGCCCTGCTGGCCCGCGCCGAGGCGCTGCGTCTGGCCGGCACCTACCTCACCCAGGTACGGCAGTACGACATCGCGTACGCCGCAGTGCGCGGCGCCATCATGGACGCCCGCCAGGCCGGAGACATGCTCGCGGCGGGCTCAGGTGTCGGCTGCATGTGCTGGCTGCTGGTGAGGCAGGGCCGGTTGGACGAGGCGGAACAGGTCGCCGCCCAGAGCATGGATGCGGTGGAGCCGAAGATCACAGGGGCCGAGCCGGATCACTACGCGGTGTGGGGCGGCCTGGCGATGGAGGCCGCCGCCGCAGCCGCGAGGAACAACCGTCCCGACGAGGCGAAGGAGTACCGTCAGGCCGCCCGGGTCGCAGCAACCGCTGTCGGCACGGCGCATCGCAACGTCTCCCGGCACTGGTCCGTCTTCGGGCCGGTCACCGCCGCGGTCAAGGCACTCGAAGACGACATGGTCGTCGGCGACGCCCGCGCGGTGGTGCGCAAGGCAGGCGAGCAGGAGGAGTTGTCGCCCAAGGCGTGGAAGCGCCTGGGCAGGCCCAGCACCAACGACGGGAACCGCTTCACCCTCGATGTGGCGCGCGCCCACACCCGGACCGGCGACCTGTCCGCCGCTATGGAGGAGTTGACCCGCGCCAGGGAAGCCGCCCCGCAGTGGCTGCGTCACCAGAACGGGGCCGCCGAGACCATGCAGGAGATCCTGGGCAAGCGCAAGCGCACCCTCACGGCGGAGATGCGCGAAATGGCCGACTACCTGGGCGTCGTCGGGTAACTGCCACGTAGCGTGGCAGTTCGCTAACCAGGAGTCGCGAACTGCCATGGCTTCCACCTGGGGTGACGATTGGTCACTGCCTACGGTAGGTGTGTCCACCATCAGCGACCCAGGCCGGGGGTGCCCAGTGAGCCAGCCCAGGAGCGATGCCGACCGCATGCGTCGCAGAGACCTGTACGACGCCGCTTCGGGTGGGGGAGGTCCCCGCTTACTGCCGTGGACCAGCCCGGAGGGGAAGCCCTGCTACCTGAGCACCGATGGCCGGGGCTACCTCTCCACCCTCGCTGACAGCATCGAGACGGTGCAGCTCAGCATGGGCCAGGAGCTGCTGGAGTACGCCCGAAAAGCCACGGCTCCCGGAGTGTCGACTTTGTCGGCCACCGAATACCGTTGGCTGGCCTGCCGGTTGACCGAAGCCCTGGCGGACGCGCTCCGAGTAGCCGACTCGCGCGGGCAGCGCCTCCCGGAAGAGGAAGAGGCGGACGAGGGTGCCTAACTCTGCAAACACCGAAGCACCGGTCCGCGACGCCGCACGGGGGCGCTACCGCTTCCGTGAGTACCACGTGACCACCGTCCCCGACCCCTTGGCCCTGCCGGCCTTCACGGCGGTCTGCGTCACCGGCCAGGAAAGCAACTGCGGTGCCGCATCGGGCACCCTGCACACCCCGGACGAGCTGACGCGCTGGATCGCCGGACACTGTGCCCAGACCGGCCACCAGGACTACGAGCAGACCGTCCGAGCCATACTCCGTGCCGAGCCCGGCGCGTGGCAGTAAAGTCCCCCTGCGCCGACACCCCAGCAGCGGCAGCACCACCGTGCGCCCCGCGCTCCTGACAGCAGTAGCGACGGCAACACCCACGGATTTCCCCCGCACAACCACGGACACCAGCGGAACCCGAAACCGCCGCTGTTCTGCGAATACGCAGATAGAGAGGGGCCGCGTAGCACACGTACTATGTGCTGGCTGGCGACACGTCGATACTGGTCCACAATTCTCGCGCTGGGGATCTGTGTCCGCATCCCGACGCAGAAGGGCCTCATACGTCGTTCCGTCGCGACGGAACGACTGGGGAAATCGACCACTATGAGTCCTATGACCGGCCGTCAGACCCCCGGGACCCGAGGCCGTTCATTCCGACGAAACGAGTCGATGTGAAGGGCAAACCTCACTTCGACAAGCAGACTAAGACGAGAATTCCGACGCCCGTAAACCTTCCGGATGGATCAGCAATTCCTGCGGAACCCTGGGAAATTCCTAGAAGGAACCCATGATGTCGAGCTTGAGGGCTCTCCAGCAGTGGTACGCAGCCGCCTGTGACGGAGACTGGGAACACTCGTACGGCATGAGAATCGAAACAACCGATAATCCTGGCTGGATCCTCTCTGTCGACCTGGCCCGAACCAATCTTTACGGTCGTACGTGTGAGAGGGAAGATCAATGCGCTGATGGGTCTTGGATTTCGACAAAGAGTGACGGAATCGAGTTTGTGGCAGCATGTGATCCAGGGTCGCTGGAGAGGGCGATCGGCTATTTCCTCGAATTCGCTGCTCCCGGACCTTCGTGATGGCTGGCCGCTTGGTCGCTGGGATGAAAACCTCGCCGCCGGATGGGCCTTGAAAGACCTTTGATGGCAGTCGGTGACGGCAAGGTCGAGGGGCAGGTGTGGCGAGGCGCCGCACCTGCCCCTCTGTCTGAGCCGTGAAGGGCGCCGGGGGCTTCTGCGTCGATCAGGGGGCCACGACGCTGTGCCGACGTTGTCAAGGTAGGCGAGGTCCGTCCGTCGACCGGAGCACCTTTGAGGCAGCCGGTTGTCACCTGACCGTGTGAGCAGAGCTGTTCAGAGTTTCTTTACTGGTTCAAGGCGGTCCGCTGGCGCGGCCCGCGCGCGCTCCGGCCCTGCGGGGCCGCCGCCCGCTCCCGTCTCCGCCCCGCTGGCGACGGCCGCGTCACCGTCCCCACCTCCGGTTGGCCACGTCCTACCTTGGCGCTCAACTCCTCGGCCGGGGTCGGCGGACGTACGTCTTCGGGCGGTACGTCCCAATCCCGGCGGGAGTTCTGTTCCGGCGGGGCTCCGTCGGCGTTTGACGGCAACGTCACCGGACGACGGCTGAGGTGGACGGGTCGTCGGGGCCGTCGCCCTGGCCGAGGGCGCTGCCGAGGGTGTCGATGGTGTCTCACTGGAGGCGGAGTCGTACGTGGACGTAGACGTCGGCGGTGACGCCGATGTGGGCGTGTCCTAGGGGGGCAGGCCCTTGGTGTGGGTGCGGGTGCGCTGGAGAGAGCGGTGGAAAGGCCGAGGAGTTCGTTTGCCCTTGTGTAGTCAGGTGTGCAGGGCGGGCGGGTTCGTGCAGTGCGGGCAGACGAGAGGGCTGGAAGCGTCGGGGGCTCGGGACAGTTTGTTCTTGCGGAGAGGGTGGGCCAGGGCGGATTCGTGGTTCGCGTGGATGTACGTCACGCACGGTCAGTGGAGACCGTCGCCGGTCGATGGATGGCCGACGGTGCGGCAGGGCCGTGGGGCCCGCCCGGTGGTGGTGTTGCTGTTCTTGCATGCGCGGGAGTGCGGGTTGCCTGGTCGGTGAGCAGGACCATGAGCGGCCGTTTCGGGGGTGGGGCGGCTGGAGCGGTGCTGCTCAGGGGTGGGCGGGGAAGGCAATAGGGTGGACCGGTCTTCACTCTTCTCGTCACTCTGTTCGTTCCCCTGTTCGACCTTTCGTTTTTCCGCCTTCCATCGCCCTTTCCACGCCGCGTCCGCGGCGGCACCGCGCCGAGGAGTCAACTGCCGTGTCGGACCCCATGCGCCCCCGCGCCTCCCTTCGTACCGCCGTGGTGTGGGAGGTCTTGAAGGAAGCGCTCGACCGCCGGGTCAAGGCGACCGGGCGCGAGGCCCTTGACGTTCTGGACACCGGTGGTGGCTCCGGCAACTTCGCGGTGCCGCTGGCCGCGCTCGGCCACCGGGTGACCGTCGTCGACCCCAGCCCCAACGCGCTGTTCGCCCTGGAGCGCAGGGCCGCCGAGGCCGGGGTGGCCGAGCGGGTCCAGGGCGTCCAGGGTGACGTGCTCGGCCTCTTCGACGTGGTCGAGCGCGGGGGGTACGACGCGGTGCTGTGCCACGGCGTCCTGGAGTACGTCGAGGACCCGGCCGAAGGCGTGCGCAACGCGGTGGACGCGCTGCGTCCGCAGGGCGCGCTCAGCCTGCTCGCCGCGGGGCTCGGCGGCGCGGTGCTCTCCCGCGCCCTCGCCGGGCACTTCACCGACGCCCGGCACGCGCTGTCCGACCCGGCA
The DNA here is from genome assembly GCF_043200435.1 of Streptomyces sp. NPDC048416. Classification (NCBI taxonomy): domain Bacteria; kingdom Bacillati; phylum Actinomycetota; class Actinomycetes; order Kitasatosporales; family Streptomycetaceae; genus Streptomyces; species Streptomyces sp. NPDC048416. The sequence continues at coordinate 237,697 of NZ_JBICXU010000009.1, read as the reverse complement.
GGACGCTGGGGCGCCGGCGACCCCGTCCCGCACCGCTTCACCGCGGAGCAGCTGACCGGGCTCGTCGACGCGGCCGGGGCCACCGCGGGGGCGGTGCACGGGGTGCGGGTCTTCGCCGACCTGGTGCCCGGCGTCCTCGTGGACACCGAGCCGGGCGCCCTGGACGCGCTCCTCAAGCTGGAGGCCGCGGCCGCCGAACTGCCCGCCTTCCATGCCGTCGCCACCCAGCTGCACGTACTGGGCGAAAAGCGAGGCTGACTCCACTTCCGCTGTCCCCGGCGGGCTGATCAGGGGCGCTGTACCGCATGCAGTACGCCACAGGCCCCCCGATCGGCGGCTTCGCCCCGTATGATCGGGGGACACCGTCCGGCATGACGGATCGACTCTTGGGGAATTGAATCTCCACAGCCGAACCGCCGTGGCGGCCCGGGTGGCGAATTGGCGTAGAGGGCGGGTTTCACGGGGGCGATTCCCTGCCTATCCTGAAGGGGCCGCATCCGGTCGCCCCCCGCGACCGACGAGTAGGAGGACTCCGTGCCGCTCTCGGAGCACGAGCAGCGCATGCTCGAGCAGATGGAGCGAGCGCTGTACGCCGAAGATCCCAAGTTCGCGACAGCGCTTGAGGGAAGCGGGCTGCGTACGTACACCCGGCGACGGGTCTACCAGGCGGTCGCAGGCTTCCTGGTGGGTATCGCGCTCCTCATGGCAGGAATGGTCGCGCAGCAGATCTGGATCAGTGTGGTGGGGTTCCTCGTCATGCTCGGATGTGCGGTGCTCGCGGTGACCGGCTGGCGCAAGGCGCCGCGGCCCGGTGAACAGGCCCGTGCCGGTGGCTCCGCCGCGCCTCGGCAGGTGCGGCAGCGGCGCTCCATGATGGACCGGATTGAGCAGCGCTGGCAGCGGCGGCGTGATGAGGGGCGCTAGGCCCGCCCCGTTCTGACCTGAACCGAGGGGCGGTCACCTTTTTCGGGGTGGCCGCCCCTCGGTACGCCCGCGTTTGCCCGCCGCCCTGGGGTGTTTGGGCTCGGCCCCGGCCCCGGTGTTTTCCCGCCCACCCGCCCGTGCGGCTACTTGAGAGTGCAGCGCCCTGGGGCTCCGCCCCAGACCCCGGGGGGTTCGCCCACCCTCCCGCCCGTGACGGATGCCGAAAGGTCCAGGTCCCTGGGGCTGCGCCCCAGACCTTCTGCGGGGGCTCCGCCCCCTGCACCCCCGTTCGCGCTTAAAGGGCGCTCGTCCTCAAACGCCGGACCGGCTAAGGATGCCTCCGCATCCCTGGGGCTGCGCCCCAGACCCCGGGCGGGGGCTCCGCCCCCTGCACCCCCGTTCGCGCTTAAAGGGCGCTCGTCCTCAAACGCCGGACCGGCTGAGGATGGCTCCGCATCCCTGGGGCTGCACCCCAGACCCCATGCGGGGGCTCCGCCCCCTGCACCCCCGTTCGCGCCTGAACGGCGCTCGTCCTCAATCGCCGGACAGGCTGAGGATGCCTCCGCTCGCACCCCGCCAGGGGCGCGGGGAACTGCGCCAGAAGCGCCCACGGTCCGCAGTGAACAACCGGCTTCGGGGGTGCGGGGAAGTGTGCGCGAAGGGGTCTGGGGCGCAGCCCCGGGGGCCGGTCCACATTGCCCCCCCCCAGGCCCACACGGACCTCACCCCGGGTGGGCGAGACGAGCTCCCCCAGGGCTGGGGCGAAGCCCAAGTCGCGCAGGCACCCCGCACCGAGCCGCAGCCCGCCGCGCAGGCACCCCGCGCCGGGCCGGACTTGCCGCAGCCCGCCGCGCAGGCACCCCGCGCCGGACCGGACTTGCCGCAGCCCGCCGCTCAGGCACCCAGCACCGCCCTGGACCTGCCGCGGCCCGCCGCGCAGGCACCCGGCTCCGCCCCAGACCTGCCGCAGCCCGCCGCTCAGGCGCCCCGCGCCGAATCCGGCGAAGCCGCCTCGCGGTCGCGCCGCACGCGCGAGGCAAGGCCACGTGCCCGGTCGGCCACCGCCTCCCTCGCCTGACCCCAGCGGAGCGACACCGCCTCCGTCACCCGTCGCGCGCGCAGCGACACCGTCCAGATCACCCGTACAGCTGAGCGCGGCGCGAGAATCGCTCTCAGGGACGCCCGGCGGGACGCCCCCGCGCGCAGGCCGGCCGCCACGTGGGTCACGTCGTCCACCAGGCCGGGCGTGGGCCGGGGGGCCGGGGCGTACAGCACCTGCTCCACCGCGCCCGCCGCCCGGTGGACCGAGTCGGCGGCGGCGCCGTCGAGGTGGCCGAGCCGGATCATCCGTGCCGCCGCCTTGCGCGGGGTCAGCGAGGGGTCGGGCGGGATGCCGTAGTCCCAGGCCGTGTCGGTGATCTCCTCCCAGGCGCCGAGCGTACGGGCCACCGTGTCGGCCGGGGTGCGGCCGCCCGAGCCGAGCCGTCGGGCCCGTACCCGCCTGCGCCACAGCAGGGGCAGCAGCGGCAGCGCGAGCAGCGCGGCCACGCCCAGGACCGTGCCGATCAGGGCCGGGGCGGAGGGGTCGCTGTCCGTCGGGGCCGTGACACCGGCGGCGGCGGTGGGACCGCAGTCGCCCAGGCGCCGAGCGGAGGGCGGGCAGGAGTCGGCGACGGACGGCGCCGCCGAGGGCTCGGCCGCGGCGCTCTTCGCCGGCTGGGCCGGCCCGCTCGGGCTGCCCGCCGGAGTCTCCTGCCGGGTGTAGTCGGGAGCGCTGCCCCGCGTCGGCGTCGGCTCGAAACGGGTCCAGCCCACACCCTCGAAGTACAGCTCGGGCCAGGCGTGCGCGTCGCGCAGGCCCACCGACATCGTGCCGTCCGAGCGCGGCTCACCGGGCGTGAAGCCCACCGCGACGCGGGCGGGGATGCCCAGGGTGCGGGCCATCGCGGCCATCGAGAAGGAGAAGTGGACACAGAAGCCCTCCTTCTCCTTGAGGAAGTTGGCTATGGCCTCGGTGCCGCTGCCCGACTGGACGTGCGTGTTGTAGCTGAAGCCGCCGCTCGTGGAGAACCAGTCCTGGAGCTTGACCGCCTTCTCGTAGTCGTTGGCAGCGCCGCCGGTGACCTGCCGCGCCGTGGCACGCACCACCGGGGGCAGCGAGGCGGGGACGCGGGTGTACTCCTTGAGGAGGCTCGCGGGCGCGGCCGGCGCGTTCGCCAACTGGGCCGCCGTCGGCCGCACCTGGAGACTGGCGACCGTGTACTGCGCGCCCCGGGTCGTCTGCTTCCGGTCGCCCACCAGCGTCCGGCCCACCGGCTCGAACCGCCAGTCGCCCTTGATCTTCACCTGGGTCGCGGGGAACGGCATCGGCAGCCAGCTCTGCGCGTACCAGCCGGCCGCCGAGATGCTGGTCTGGACTTCGGTGGTGCCGACCGCCGGGCTCAGTCCGTCCGGCGCCGGCAGCGGATCGGGCACATCCTTGATGTGACGCTCCGAGGACTTCCAGGTCGCCCCGTCGAACTCGTCGAGCGCGACGATCCGCAGATACATCTCCTGGGTGTCCTGGGCGTTGGTGTTGTACCGCAGCACCTCGCGGTCCTCGGGCTGGTTCAGGCTGTTCTGGAGCGACACCAGCGGGTTGACCGCGGAGATGGTGCCCCCGATCCCGTCACCGTTGCCCTCGGCGGCGCCGCCGAGCAGCCCGCTGTCCAGGGCGGGCAGCATCGCCGGGATCACCAGCGCGATGCCGAGCGCGAGCGCCCCGATGCGCCGTCCCGTACGGACCGGGGCCAGCGGTGCGGTGCTCTCGAACACGCCCTCCTTGGCCCGGTTCTGCGGCCGCGCCGAGCCGCTGAAGACCCGCCCCCACTGCGAGAGCCGGTCGCGTCCCTCGGCGAGCAGGAGCAGCAGATAACCGGCGGCGGCGAGCACGAACCACAGCCGGCTCGCCCCGCCCTTGCCGAGCCCCGCGGCCACCGAATACAGCGCGAGCAGCGGAAGACCCGCCGGGGCGGCGTTGCGGAACGTCACCGCGAGCGCGTCCACCGCGAGCCCGACGACCAGCACCCCGCCGACCATCATCAGCCGGATGCCCGGCGTCGCGGGCGCGGGGATCGCGTACTGCCCGACATCCGAACCGCCCTGCTGGAGCAGCGCGTTGAGCTGTACGAAGGCATCGGGCCCCGGCAGCACCCCGCCGATCGCCTGGTGGCGCGCGAAGACCAGCGTCAGCGCGAGCAGGACCGTGACGGATTGGGCGAGCACGGTCAGCGGCCGGGGCAGCGGCACCCGGCGGGCCAGCGCGCCGACCCCGCTCACGATCACCAGCAGGAAGGCGGCCTGGATGATCCAGACGGCCGGGTCGACCAGCGGCAGCATCGAGCACGCCGCCAGCACCGTGGCCGCGTAGGCGCACAGCGCCAGCCGTCCGCGCCCGCTCATGACCATCCCCCTGCCGTGCCGGCCACGCCGTCCGGCGCCGCCTTCGCGTTCATGCGTTCCTGGCCCGCGAGGCGCCACAGCTCGGACAGGGCCGCGCCCGGCCGCACCGCGAGCGCCGTCCACCCGGCCTCGCGCAGCAGCCGCAGCCGTTCCTCGACCGGGCCGCGCTCCTGCGCGCCGTACGTCCACTGCTCGCTGTCCAGGACGAAGGCGACCGCCGCGCCGCTGCGCCGCCGCATCTTCGCCGCGACCGCGGCCTGCTCCTCGTCGAGGTCGCCGAAGAACCCGACGAGCAGCCCCTCGTTGCCGCCGCGCAGCACGTCGTACGCGCGGGAGAGCCCGCCGCCGTCGGAGTGGTCCACGACCGCCAGGGTGTCCATCATCAGGCCGGCGGCGTCCGACGGGTCCTGGCCCGAGCCGGCGAATCCGGCCGAACCCTCGCCGGGCACCGACGTGCCGGTGTCGGTCAGCAGCCGGACCGAGAAGCCCCGTTCCAGCATGTGCACCAGGGTGGAGGCCGCGCCCGAGACCGCCCACTCGAAGGCCGAGTCGGGGCCCGCGCCGACGTAGGCGATGTCGCGGGTGTCGAGCAGCACGGTGCACCGGGCCCGCTGCGGCTGCTCCTCGCGGCGCACCATCAGCTCGCCGTAGCGCGCGGTGGAGCGCCAGTGCACCCGGCGCAGGTCGTCGCCGTGCCGGTAGCCGCGCGGAATGACGTCGTCCTCACCGGCGAGCGCGAGCGAGCGGTGCCGGCCGTCGCCGTACCCGGCGGCCTCGCCCGAGAGCCGTACCGGCGGCAGCGGCTCGGTCCGCGGGATGACGGTGAGCGTGTCGTACGCGCTGAAGGCGCGGGTCAGCTCGCACATCCCGAACGGGTCGGTGAGCCGCAGTTGCAGAGGTCCCAGCGGGTAGCGGCCGCGCAGGTCGGAGCGGACCCGGTAGGACACCTCGCGTTTGCCGCCCGCCTCGACCCGGTCGAGCACGAAGCGCGGGCGCGGACCGAGCACGTAGGGCACCCGGTCCTGGAGCATGAGCAGGCCGGTGGGCAGCCGCGAGACGTTGTCGATCCGCAGCTGGACCCGGGACTCGGAGCCGGCCGGGACCCGGCCCGGGGCCAGACGGCGGCTGCCGGCCACGCGGTAGCGGGTGCGGTAGAGCACGACGGTGCAGACCAGCGGCAGCACGGCCAGCAGGAGACCTACCCGCAGCAGGTCCTCCTGGCCGAGCACGAAGGCGCAGATCGCGGCCGCGACACCGGCCGCGAGGAAGGAACGGCCACGGGTGGTCAGACCGGACAGGGCCGACCAGGGGCCGCCCTGCGCCTGCTCGTCGGCGGACTCGGCGGGGAGCCCCCCGGCCGCCGCCATCACAGCCGCCGGACGCCGGGCGGCTGCTGGCCGTACAGCGGATTCCCGGCCTGCGGAACGGGGGTCTGCTGAAGGATCTCCAGGACGACCTGTTCGGCGGTGCGCCGGTTGAGCTGGGCCTGTGCGGTGGGCAGCAGCCGGTGGGCGAGGACGGCCACGGCGAGCGTCTGGACGTCGTCGGGCAGCGCGTAGTCGCGGCCGCTCAGGGCGGCGGACGCCTTCGCCGCGCGCAGCAGATGGAGCGTGGCGCGCGGCGAGGCGCCGAGTCTGAGGTCGGGGTGGCTGCGGGTCGCGCCGACCAGCTGCACCGCGTACCGCCGTACCGCGTCCGCCACGTGCACGCCGCGGACCGCCTCGATCAGCTTGACGATGTCGTGGGCGTGCGCCACCGGCTGGAGGTCGTCCAGCGGGGACACCGAGCCGTGCATGTCGAGCATCTGGAGCTCGGCCTCGGGCGTCGGGTACCCCATCGAGACCCGGGCCATGAACCGGTCGCGCTGGGCCTCGGGCAGCGGGTAGGTGCCCTCCATCTCGACCGGGTTCTGGGTGGCCACCACCATGAAGGGGCTGGGCAGTTCGTAGGTGTGCCCGTCGATGGTGACCTGCCGTTCCTCCATGGATTCCAGGAGCGCGGACTGGGTCTTGGGCGACGCGCGGTTGATCTCGTCGCCGATCACGATCTGCGCGAAGATCGCACCGGGCTTGAACTCGAAGTCCCGCCGCTGCTGGTCGTAGATCGACACGCCGGTGATGTCCGACGGCAGCAGGTCCGGCGTGAACTGGATGCGCCGGACCGAGCAGTCGATGGACCTGGCCAGTGTCTTGGCCAGCATGGTCTTGCCCACGCCGGGCACGTCCTCGATGAGGAGGTGGCCCTCCGCGAGCAGTACGGTCAGCGAAAGCCGTACGACCTCGGGCTTGCCCTCGATCACACGCTCCACCGACCCGCGGACACGCTCCGCCGTGGCGGTCAGATCGCTGAGGCTCGCTCGATCGTCATAGGTCGTCACCCGGCCCTCCTCGGCCCTTTCATACGGGCCGACGCACAGCGAACGGCCCGGCCCACCCCGACATACGGACACCACGGCCGAACGGTTCGGTCCGATGTCACATCCGCATTCTTGTTGCCGTTGCCGCGTCGTGTCACTCGCCTGTGGACAACTGCGGGGGATTCTTGGTGAGTTGTCCCCCTATTTCCGTTCCTGTGATGTTCAGGAGGCCGGGTCGATCTCCTTCAGCAGGCCCGTCGTCACGTCGAAGACGAAGCCGCGCACATCATCGACGTGCGGCAGGAACGGCGAGGTCCGCACCCGCTGCATCGACTGGCGTACGTCCTGGCCGGCGTCCTGGAAGGACTCGACGGCCCAGGCCGGCCGCTGCCCCACTTCGAGCTCCAGATCGTGCCGGAAGTCCTCGGTGAGCGATTCCATGCCGCAGCCGGTGTGGTGCACCAGCATCACGCTGGTGGTCCCGAGCGCCCGCTGGCTGATCGCGAGGGAGCGGATCACGTCGTCGGTGACCACGCCGCCCGCGTTGCGGATGGTGTGGCAGTCGCCGAGCTGGAGGCCGAGCGCGGCGTGCAGATCGAGCCGGGCGTCCATGCAGGCCACGACGGCGACGTGCAGGACGGGGCGGGCATCCATGCCGGGATCGCGGAAGGCGCCGGCGTAGCGGCGGTTGGCTTCGACCAGCCGGTCGGTCACCGTACCTCCGCTCTCGACGGTGAGGTGCGGTCGCTGGGCAGGAGCCTCTGCGGGTATGTGCGCAGGAGTCGACATGTATATGACGGTAGCCGCAGTTGATCTCGCGGTCGCGTCACGGGGGCGGAAAAAGACTGTCAACTCGGGCGTCTGTGAGGTACCCCACAGGCCTCGCCGGAGCTCACCCGATCGAGTGAAAAAAGTGCCCGGCGGCGCGCTGGAGGGTTGATTGACCCCAAGGGCCCGTGGACTAAAGTGGCGCGAAGTGGGAGGCGTGACACATGGTCTCTCCCTTGACGAACCCCAGCTTCCGGGAAGCACGACCTCCCGGACCATACGTTTACCCGCGAGCGCGGCGCACGTACGGCTCGGCCTCCTCCCGCCCTCCGGTCGGCTGACGCCCCTTTCCCGGCGCCTGGCCGTCCGCCCCCCGGCGGGGCAGTGGGGCCGGACATGTACGTGCGGCGGTGCGCCGGATCCTTGAGAGGGCGGCTTTGAGCCAGCGACACGTCCCGGTGATGCTCCAGCGATGCTTGGACATGTTGGCCCCGGCCCTGACCCAGCCGGGTGCGGTCGTCGTCGACTGCACCCTCGGCCTCGGCGGCCACAGCGAGGCCCTGCTCACCCAGTTCCCCGAGGCGCGCCTGATCGCCCTCGACCGCGACAAGGAAGCCCTGCGTCTGTCCGGTGAGCGCCTTGCCCCCTTCGGGGAGCGCGCGACCCTGGTGCACGCCGTCTACGACGAGCTCCCCGAGGTGCTGGAACGTCTCGGCGTCCCGCGCGTCCAGGGCGTCCTGTTCGACCTCGGCGTCTCCTCCATGCAGCTCGACGAGGCGGACCGGGGCTTCGCCTACGCCCAGGACGCGCCGCTTGACATGCGCATGGACCAGTCGACCGGGATGAGCGCCGCCGAGGTCCTCAACACCTACCCGCCCGGCGAACTCGTGCGGATCCTGCGGGCCTACGGCGAGGAGAAGCAGGCCAAGCGGATCGTCTCGGCGATCGTCCGCGAGCGCGAGAAGGAGCCGTTCACCAACAGCGCCCGGCTCGTCGAGCTGATCCGCGACGCGTTGCCGCAGGCCGCCAAGCGCACCGGCGGCAACCCCTCCAAGCGCACCTTCCAGGCGCTGCGCATCGAGGTCAACGGTGAACTCGCCAGTGTGGAGCGGGCGATCCCCGCCGCCGTCTCCGCCATCGCACTCGGCGGCCGGGTCGCGGTGCTCTCCTACCAGTCCCTTGAGGACCGCATCGTCAAGCAGGTGTTCGCGGCGGGCGCCGCCAACACCGCGCCGCCCGGGCTCCCGGTGGTGCCCGAGCACTACCAGCCGCGGCTCAAGCTCCTCACCCGCGGTGCCGAACTCCCCACGGAGGAGGAGGTCGCCGACAACCGGCGCGCGGCCCCCGCCCGGCTCCGGGGGGTCCAGCGGATCAGGGAGGACGTGTGAGCAGACCGGCCAGGCAGCTGCGCGGCACGGCCGCGCGGCTCGGCAGGCTGATGCCGGCGCAGGGCCCGGGCAGCGCCGCCCGCACCCCCTTCGTACTCCTCGTCGTGGCGCTGCTCGGCGGCGGGCTCATCACGCTCCTCGTGCTGAACTCGGCGCTCAACGAAGGCTCGTTCAAGCTCAGCGAGTACCGCAGGCAGACCACCGACCTCACCGACGAACAGCAGGCGCTCCAGCGGGACGTGGATGATCTGTCCGCCCCCGACGCGCTGGCCCGCAGGGCCGGCGACCTCGGCATGGTGCCCGGCGGCACCCCGGTCTTCCTCGGCCCCGACGGCACCGTCAAGGGCGTCCCCGCCCCGGCCGGGGAGCCCTCGCCGGCCGAGGCCGCCGAGCCGTCGCCGCTGCCCGTGGCGCAGAACCAGGCCCCCGCGACCGCACCCAAGCATCACGCCCCGGCCGCCCGGCCCCGCAAACCCGCGAAGACCTCCCCGACCCCCGGCAGGTGACGCAGTGAGCCCCAAGGAACCCCCGCGCCGCCGGGTGCCCGCGCCGGCCCGCCCCCGTCCCCGCCCGCCGGCCCGCCGCCCCGCGGCGCCCAAGAAGTTCAAGCTCGGCAGCCACCGGCCCCGCCTTCGTCTGGTCAGCCTCGGACTCACCCTGGTCATGCTGGCCTTCGTCGTACGGCTGCTCCAGGTGCAGGCCGTGGACGCCAACGCGTACGCCGCCAAGGCCGACAAGAACCGGTACGCCAGCTACGCGCTGCCCGCCGAGCGCGGCCGGATCACCGACCGGGCCGGCATCGCGCTCGCCACCAGCGTCGACGCGTACGACATCACCGCCGACCCCACCCTGTTCACCCCCGAGGCGACCAAGATCCCGGACGCCGCCGAGCAGGCGGCCGCGCTGCTCGCGCCGCTGGTCGGCAAGGGCCAGGCGGAGCTCGCCAAGAAACTCAAGACCCCCAGGACCCGCTATGTGGTGCTCGCCCGCAGGCAGACCCCGCAGGTCTGGAACCAGATCAAGGACCTGAAGAAGGTCTTCACCGAGAAGGCGGCCACCGACCGCGCCAAGGGCGGCCCCGGCGCCAACGTGCTGGCCGGCGTGCTCAACGAGTCCAGCACCAAGCGCGTGTACCCGAACGGCGATCTGGCCGCCGGGATACTGGGGTACGTCAACGCCGAGGGCAAGGGCGGCGGCGGCCTGGAGTCGGCCCTGAACAAGGAACTGGCCGGCACCGACGGCAAGATCTCCTACGCCCAGTCCGGCGGCCGCCGGGTGCCCACCGCGGGCACCCACGAGACGCCCGCCGTGCCCGGCTCCGACGTCGAGCTGACCATCGACCGGGACATCCAGTGGATGGCGCAGAAGGCCATCGCCGACCAGGTCGCCGAGTCCCATGCCGACCGCGGCTACGTCATAGTGCAACGCTCCGACACCGGCGAGGTCCTGGCCATGGCGAACGCGCCCGGCTTCGACCCGAACAACATCAGCCAGGCGAGCGCGGCCTCCCTCGGCAACGCGGCGCTCCAGGACGCCTTCGAGCCCGGCTCCACCGCCAAGGTCATGTCCATGGCAGCCGTCCTGGAGGAGGGCGTCGCCACGCCCGAGACGCATGTGGTGGTGCCCAACCGGCTCCAGCGCGGCGACCGCCTCTTCAAGGACGACATCGACCACCCCACCTGGAACCTGACGCTCAACGGCGTACTCGCCAAGTCCAGCAACATCGGCACCATCCTCGCCGTCGAGCAGCTGGGCAAGACCGACGCACAGGCCGACAACGTCCTGTACTCCTACCTGCGCAAGTTCGGCATCGGCTCGCCCAGCGGCCTCGGCTTCCCCGGCGAGACCCCGGGCATCCTGGCCCCCGCGAGCAAGTGGTCCACCTCGCAGCAGTACACGGTCCGTTTCGGCCAGGGCCTCTCGCTCAACGCCATGCAGGCCGCCTCCGTGTACTCGACCATCGCCAACGGCGGCGTACGCGTCGAGCCGACCCTGGTGCGCGGCACGAAGGGGCCGGACGGGCGGTTCACGCCGGCGCCCGCGCCCCAGCAGACCCGGGTGGTCAGCGAGAAGACCGCCAAGACGGTGGCCCAGATGCTCGAATCGGTCGTCGGCGACGCCGAGGGCACCGGAACCAAGGCCGCCATCCCCGGCTACCGGGTCGCGGGCAAGACCGGCACCGCCAACCGTGTCGACCCCAAGACCGGCACCTACAAGGGCTACACCGCCTCCTTCGCGGGCTTCGCCCCCGCCGACAACCCGAAGATCACCGTCTACTGCGCCATCCAGAACCCCACCAAGGGCAGCTACTTCGGCGGCCAGATCTGCGGACCCATCTACAAGCAGGTCATGGAGTTCGCCCTCAAGACCCTCCAGATCCCGCCGAGCGGCGCCCAGCCGCCCAACCTGCCCGTCACCTTCGGCGGCAACGACTGAATCCGGAAGCCTCAGTGACAACCATCACCCAGGGCCCTGGGAACCACGACGGGACCCAGGACGACGTGCCCCCCTCTTTTGGCGACCCGGGCGGTGCGCCCGGTACGCTCACCGCCGTGCCACACGCTGATCAGTACCGAACCGCCCCCAAGGACGTCCCCGCGAAACAGCCGGGAGCGCCCCGACCGGAACAGGCCCGTCCGACCTCGCTCGGCACGCTGGCCGAGCGCCTGGGGACGAGCGACCCCGGACCCGGGGAGGTCACCGGCATCACGCACGACTCCCGGGCGGTGCGCCCCGGAGACCTGTACGCCGCGCTGCCGGGCGCCAACACGCACGGCGCCGACTTCGCCGCCCAGGCCGCGAGCCTGGGTGCGGTCGCCGTCCTCACCGACCCGGCCGGCCGCGAACGCGCCGCCGCGACCGGCCTTCCGGTCCTGGTCGCGGGCGACCCGCGGGGCCGGATGGGCCAGCTCGCCGCCGAGATCTACGGACACCCCGGACGTGATCTGCTCCAGATCGGCATCACCGGAACCTCCGGCAAGACCACGACCGCCTACCTCGTCGAGGGCGGCCTGCGCGGCGCCGGGCACGCGACCGGCCTGATCGGCACGGTCGAGATGCGGATCGGCGACGAACGCATCAAGTCCGAGCGCACCACCCCCGAAGCCACCGACCTCCAGGCGCTGTTCGCGGTCATGCGGGAACGCGGCGTCGACTCGGTCGCCATGGAGGTCTCCAGCCACGCGCTCGTGCTGGGCCGGGTCGACGCCTGCGTCTTCGACGTCGCCGTCTTCAACAACCTGAGCCCCGAGCACATGGAGTTCCACTCCGGCATGGAGGACTACTTCCAGGCCAAGGCGCAGCTGTTCACCCCGCAGCGGGCCAAGCGTGGCGTGGTCAACTTCGACGACGAGTACGGCCGCCGCCTCGTGCGGGAGGCCGGCATCGAGATCACCACGTTCTCCGCCGAGGGCCACCCCGACGCCGACTGGCGCGCCGAGGACGTCCAGGTCCGTCAGGACAGCAGCTCCTTCACCGTCGTCGGACCGGGCGGCGAGCGGATTTCGGCCACCGCCCCGCTGCCGGGCCCCTTCAACGTGGCGAACACCCTCGCCGCGATCGTCACCCTCGCCATCGCGGGCGTCGACCCGCAGAAGGCCGCCGACGGAGTGGCCGCCGTGCCCGGCGTGCCCGGCCGTCTGGAGCGCGTGGACGCGGGCCAGCCCTACCTCGCCGTCGTCGACTACGCCCACAAGACGGACGCCGTCGAATCGGTACTGCGCTCGCTGCGCAAGGTCACCGAGGGCAAACTGCACATCGTGCTCGGCTGCGGCGGCGACCGGGACACCACCAAGCGGGGCCCGATGGGCGCCGCCGCGGCCCGGCTCGCCGACACCGCCGTACTGACCTCCGACAACCCCCGCTCCGAGGACCCCCTCGCGATCCTCGCCGCGATGCTCGCGGGCGCCGCCGAGGTGCCGGCCCACGAGCGCGGTGAGGTCCAGGTCTTCGAGGACCGCGCCGCCGCCATCGCCTCCGCCGTCGCCCGGGCAGAGCCCGGCGACACCGTGCTCGTCGCGGGCAAGGGCCATGAACAGGGCCAGGACATCCACGGCGTGGTACGCCCCTTCGACGACCGCCTGGTGCTCCGCGCCGCCATCCAGAAAAGTCAGGGATGAAGCTGTGATCGCCCTCTCCCTCGCCGAGATCGCCGCCATCGTCGGCGGGCAGCCGCACGACATACCGGATCCGTCCGTCACGGTCACCGGACCCGTCGTCACCGACTCCCGCCAGGTGGCGACCGGTTCGCTCTTCGTGGCCTTCGCGGGTGAAAACGTCGACGGCCACGACTACGCGCGCCGCGCCGTCGACGCGGGCGCGGCCGCGGTCCTCGCGGCCCGGCCCGTCGGGGTGCCCGCGATCGTCGTCGACGACGTGCAGGGTGCCCTCGGGGCGCTCGCCCGCGAGGTCGTACGCCGGCTCGGCACCCAAGTCGTCGCGCTCACCGGCTCGTCGGGCAAGACGTCCACCAAGGACCTGATCGCCCAGGTGCTCCAGCGCCACGCGCCGACGGTGTTCACGCCGGGCTCCCTCAACAACGAGATCGGTCTGCCGCTCACCGCGCTCACCGCGACGGCCGAAACCAGACACCTCGTCCTGGAGATGGGCGCGCGCGGCGTCGGCCACATCCGTTACCTCACCGGTCTGACCCCGCCGAACATCGGTCTCGTCCTGAACGTGGGCAGTGCGCACATCGGCGAGTTCGGCGGCAAGGAGCAAATCGCCCTGGCCAAGGGCGAGTTGGTGGAGGCCCTGCCCGAGGACGGCTGCGCCGTCCTGAACGCGGACGACCCGCTGGTACGCGCCATGGCGTCCCGCACCAAGGCCCGTGTGCTGCTCTTCGGCGAGGCCGCGGACGCGGACGTACGGGCCGGGAATGTCCGGCTCACAGCGGCCGGACAGCCTTCCTTCAGCCTTCACACACCCTCCGGGTGCGGTGATGTGACGTTGCGCCTGTACGGTGAGCACCACGTGTCGAACGCGCTCGCCGCGGCCGCCGTCGCCCATGAGCTGGGCATGTCCGCAGACGAGATCGCCCGCGCGCTCTCCGAGGCGGGCACCCTCTCCCGTTGGCGTATGGAGGTCACCGAGCGTCCGGACGGTGTGACGGTCGTCAACGACGCCTACAACGCGAACCCCGAGTCCATGCGAGCCGCCCTGCGCGCGCTCGTGGCCATGGGCCAGGCCTCACGGGCCGCGGGGGGAAGGACGTGGGCGGTGCTCGGTCCGATGGCCGAGCTGGGCGACGAGTCACTCGCCGAGCACGACGCGGTCGGACGGCTCGCCGTCCGGCTCAACGTCAGCAAGCTCGTGGCAGTCGGGGGCCGGGAGGCGTCCTGGCTGCAACTGGGCGCATATAACGAGGGTTCGTGGGGTGAGGAGTCGGTGCACGTGTCCGACGCACAGGCGGCCGTCGACCTGCTGCGCAGTGAACTGCGCCCGGGTGACGTCGTGCTGGTGAAGGCATCCAGGTCGATCGGCCTGGAACGGGTGGCGCTGGCGCTGCTCGATGGCGCCGCCGAGGGTGAGGTCGCCGCCCGATGAGGCAGATCCTCTTCGCGGGAGCCATCGGTCTGTTCCTGACCCTGGTCGGCACCCCGCTGCTCATCAAGCTGCTCGCCCGCAAGGGCTACGGCCAGTTCATCCGTGACGACGGCCCGCGCGGCCACGCCGGGAAGAAGGGCACACCCACCATGGGTGGCATCGCCTTCATCCTGGCCACGCTGATCGCGTACGCGCTCACCAAGGTGATCACCAGCGAGGACCCGACGTTCTCGGGTCTGCTGGTGCTCTTCCTGACCGCCGGCATGGGCATGGTCGGCTTCCTCGACGACTACATCAAGATCGTCAAGCAGCGCTCGCTCGGCCTGCGGGCCAAGGCGAAGATGGCAGGACAGCTGATCGTCGGCATCGCCTTCGCGGTGCTCGCCCTCCAGTTCGCCGACCACCGGGGCAACACCCCTGCCTCCACCAAGCTGTCGTTCATCAACGACTTCGGCTGGTCGGTCGGCCCGGTCATCTTCGTGGTCTGGGCCCTGTTCATGATCCTCGCCATGTCCAACGGCGTGAACCTGACGGACGGTCTGGACGGCCTGGCCACCGGCGCATCCGTGATGGTCTTCGGCGCGTACACCTTCATCGGGCTGTGGCAGTTCCAGGAGTCCTGCGCCAACGCGCAGACCCTGACCAACCCCAACGCCTGTTTCGAAGTACGCGATCCGCTCGACCTCGCGGTCGTCGCCTCCGCCCTGATGGGCTCCTGCTTCGGCTTCCTGTGGTGGAACACCTCGCCCGCCAAGATCTTCATGGGTGACACCGGTTCGCTCGCGCTCGGCGGCGCGCTGGCCGGCCTCGCGATCTGCTCCCGCACGGAGTTCCTGATGGCGGTGCTCGGCGGCCTGTTCGTGCTGATCACGATGTCGGTGGTCATCCAGGTCGGCTCGTTCAAGATGACCGGCAAGCGGGTCTTCCGGATGGCACCGCTCCAGCACCACTTCGAACTCAAGGGGTGGTCCGAAGTCCTTGTCGTGGTCCGGTTCTGGATCATCCAGGGCATGTGCGTGATCGTGGGCCTGGGTCTCTTCTACGCGGGATGGGCAGCCGACAAGTGAGCACCACCTGGCAGGGCAAGCGCGTGACGGTGGCCGGCCTCGGCGTCTCCGGGATGCCGGTGGCCCGGGTCCTGAACGGGCTCGGCGCCGTCGTCACGGCCGTCAACGAGGGCGCCGACGAACGCTCGCGCGCCCAGGCCGCGGAGTTGGAGGCGCAGGGCATCACCGTGCGCCTCGGCGACGGGGACACCCTGCCGGACGGCACCGAACTCGTCGTCACCACGCCCGGCTGGCGGCCCGACAAGCCGCTGTTCGCGGCGGCCGCGGAGGCGGGCGTGCCCGTCTGGGGCGACGTCGAGCTGGCGTGGCGCCTGCGCGGCCTGGACGGCCGCACCCCGGCCCCCTGGCTCGCGGTCACCGGCACCAACGGCAAGACCACCACCACCCGGATGCTCGCCTCGATCCTGGAGGCGGCCGGGCTGCGTACCGCGGCCGTCGGCAACATCGGCGTCTCGCTGCTCGACGTGGTCCTCGGCGAGCAGGAGTACGACGTCCTGGCCGTCGAGCTCTCCAGCTACCAGCTGCACTGGGCGCCCTCGCTGCGCGCCCACTCGGCCGCCGTCCTCAACCTGGCGCCCGACCACCTCGACTGGCACGGCTCGATGGAGGCGTACGCCGCCGACAAGGGCCGTATCTACGAGGGCAACACGGTGGCCTGCGTCTACAACGCCGAGGACAAGGCGACCGAACACCTGGTGCGCGAGGCCGACGTGGCGGAGGGCTGCCGGGCGATCGGCTTCACGCTCGCCACCCCGGGCCCCTCCCAGCTCGGCGTGGTCGACGGCATCCTGGTGGACCGGGCCTTCGTGCAGAACCGGCAGAAGAACGCCCAGGAGCTCGCCGAGGTCGCCGACGTCAACCCGCCGGCCCCGCACAACATCGCCAACGCGCTCGCGGCCGCGGCCCTCGCGCGTGCCTTCGGCGTCGAGCCGAAGGCCGTGCGGGACGGGCTTCGCGCCTTCCGGCCCGACGCGCACCGCATCGAACACGTCGCGGACGTCGCCGAAGTCGCCTACATCGACGACTCCAAGGCCACCAACACCCATGCCGCCGAGGCCTCCTTGGCCTCCTACGACCCGATCGTCTGGATCGCCGGCGGCCTCGCCAAGGGTGCCTCCTTCGACGAGCTCGTCCAGCGCTCCGCCAAGCGGCTGCGCGGCGTCGTCCTGATCGGCGCCGAGCGCCACCTGATCGCCGAAGCCCTGGCGCGACACGCGCCCGAGGTCCCGGTGGTCGACCTCGGCCGGACCGACACTGGGGCGATGTCGGCGGCGGTCCGCGAGGCGGCGGGGCTCGCCCGGCCGGGGGACACCGTCCTGTTGGCCCCGGCCTGCGCCTCGATGGACATGTTCGCGAACTACAACAAGCGCGGCGAGGCCTTCGCGGAAGCGGTCCGCGACCTCACCGCGGGGCGCGCCTAGCCGGACCACCCGTTCCACGGACCGGCCGGCGCCGGGCACGACTGGAGGGGACAGCACACATGGCGGCCGAAGTTCTTGGCGGCTCAGGGGACGCCGCGCGCGGGCTCCCCGCACGCGCCGGTCTCCTCCTGCGCAGCCGCACCGCGGGACCCGTACGGCGCCCTTCGGTACGGGGCGGCTCGTCCGGCACTCCCCGGCGCTCCGGGCCCCGTGGCCCCAGGCGCCTGGTGGAGCAGGCCAGGAGGGCCTGGGACCGGCCTCTGACGGCGTACTACCTCATCCTCGGCAGCGCCCTGCTCATCACCGTGCTCGGCCTCGTGATGGTCTACTCCGCCTCGATGATCAAGGCGCTCGAACTGTCGCTGCCGGGCTCGTACTTCTTCCGCAAGCAGTTTCTCGCGGCCCTCATCGGCGGCGGCCTGATGATCGCCGCGGCCCGGATGCCCGCCAGGCTCCACCGGGCGCTGGCCTACCCGATACTGGCCGGGACGGTCTTCCTGCTGATCCTCGTGCAGGTGCCGGGGATAGGGAAATCGGTCAACGGCAACCAGAACTGGATCTACCTGGGCGGCCCCTTCCAGCTCCAGCCCAGCGAATTCGCGAAGCTGGCGCTGCTCCTGTGGGGCGCCGACCTGCTCTCCCGCAAACAGGACAAGCGGCTGCTGACCGAGTGGAAGCACATGCTGGTGCCGCTCGTTCCGGTCGCCTTCCTGCTGCTCGGGCTCATCATGCTCGGCGGCGACATGGGGACGACGATCATCCTGACCGCCATCCTGTTCGGGCTGCTGTGGCTGGCCGGCGCCCCCACCCGGCTCTTCGCGGGGGTGCTCGCCGTCGCGGGCACGCTCGCCGCGCTCTTCATCAAGATCAGCCCGCACCGGATGGGCCGGCTGAACTGCATCGGCGCCACGGACCCCGGCCCCCAGGACCAGTGCTGGCAGGCCGTGCACGGGATCTATGCGCTCGCCTCCGGCGGATGGTTCGGATCCGGCCTCGGGGCAAGTGTGGAGAAATGGGGCCAACTCCCCGAGCCCCACACCGACTTCATCTTCGCCGTGACCGGTGAGGAACTGGGTCTGGCGGGCACACTGTCGGTGGTCGCCCTCTTCGCGGCTCTAGGCTATGCGGGTATCCGCGTGGCCGGACGCACGGAGGACCCCTTCGTGAGGTACGCCGCGGGAGGTGTGACCACCTGGATCGTGGCCCAGGCCGTGATCAACATCGGTGCGGTGCTCGGCCTGTTGCCGATCGCCGGTGTCCCGCTCCCGCTGTTCTCCTACGGAGGGTCCGCGCTGCTGCCGACCATGTTCGCCGTGGGACTGTTGATCGCGTTCGCGCGGGACGACCCCGCGGCGCGGGCGGCGCTTGCCATGCGGCAGCCTCGGGTGAGTTGGAAGTCGATGAGACGGCGCGTCAAGAAGCGTCCGTCCGGAGAGCGGTGAATTTCGGTGCATGTCGTACTCGCCGGTGGGGGGACCGCCGGCCACATCGAGCCCGCGCTCGCCCTCGCGGATGCCCTGCGCAGGCAGGACCCCACCGTGGGGATCACGGCACTCGGTACCGAGAAGGGTCTGGAGACCCGGCTCGTGCCCGAACGCGGCTATGAGCTCGCGCTCATCCCGGCCGTCCCGCTGCCCCGCAGGCCCACCCCCGAACTGATCACCGTCCCCGGACGGCTGCGCGGCACCATCAAGGCCGCCGAGCAGATCCTGGAGCGCACCAAGGCCGACTGCGTGGTCGGCTTCGGCGGCTATGTGGCGCTGCCCGGCTACCTCGCGGCCAAGCGGCTCGGGGTGCCGATCGTGGTCCACGAGGCCAACGCGCGGCCCGGCCTCGCCAACAAGATCGGCTCGCGGTACGCGGCAGGCGTGGCCGTCGCCACCCCGGACAGCAAGCTGCGCAACTCCCGCTACATCGGGATCCCGCTGCGCTACTCGATCGCCACCCTCGACCGCGCCCGGGTCCGCCCCGAGGCGCGCGCCGCGTTCGGCCTCGACCCCGGCCTGCCGACGCTGCTCGTCTCGGGCGGTTCGCAGGGTGCCCGGCGCCTCAACGAGGTCATCCAGCAGGCCGCCCCGGTGCTCCAGCGCTCCGGCATCCAGATCCTGCACGCGGTCGGCCCGAAGAACGAACTGCCGCGTGTCGAGCACATGCCCGGGATGCCGCCGTACGTCCCGGTACCGTACGTGGACCGGATGGACCTCGCGTACGCCGCGGCCGACATGATGCTCTGCCGCGCGGGCGCGATGACCGTCGCCGAACTCTCCGCCGTCGGACTGCCCGCCGCCTACGTACCGCTGCCGATCGGCAACGGCGAACAGCGGCTGAACGCCCAGCCGGTGGTCAAGGCAGGCGGCGGTCTCCTCGTCGACGACGCCGAACTCACCCCCGACTGGGTGCAGGGCAACGTCCTCCCGGTGCTGGCCGACCCGCACCGCCTGTACGAGATGTCGCGCTCCGCCGCCGAGTTCGGGCGGCGCGACGCCGACCAGCTCCTCGTGCAGATGGTGTACGAGGCCGTCGCAGGACGCTGATCAACGGACGGAAGGCAGGGACCGTGGCCGGACAGGCGACCGCTCAGCGCGGTGGCGGACAGAGCGTCAGGGCCGCCAAGTCCGGCCGGTCCGGCCCCCGTCCCCGGCGCGGCGGCCGGTTCCGGCTGCCCCGGCGGCGCGGACTGCTCCTGATCGCCGTCGCCGTCGTCCTGTCCGGTGCGGGTCTCATCTGGGTCCTGTACGGCTCGACCTGGCTCCGCATCGAGCAGGTCAAGACCACCGGCACCCGGATTCTGACGCCGGACGAGGTCGAAACGGTCGCCGCGGTCCCGATCGGTTCGCCGCTGATTTCCGTCGACACAGGGGCGATTGAGGCCCGATTGCGCCAGAAACTGCCCCGCATCGACTCCGTCGAGGTCGTCCGCTCATGGCCGCACGGGATCGATCTCAAAGTGGTCGAACGACGGCCCGTCCTGGTCATGAAGAACGGTGCGAAGTTCGACGAAGTGGACGCGAAGGGTGTGCGTTTCGCCACCATCGCTCAGCCTTTGAAGGGCGTCGCCCAGCTCGAATTGACGGCCTCCCCGTCTCCGAGCCTGCGCCGCTTCGGCACCGGCCGGCTCGTCCTCGAAGCCGTTCGTGTGGCGGGGAAACTCCCGCCCGCCGTCGCCAAGGAGACGCGTTCGGTCAGGATTTCCTCCTACGACTCCGTCACCCTGGAGTTGGCCGGTGGCCGGAGCGTCCTGTGGGGAAGCGACGAGGAGGGCGAGCTGAAGGGACGTACCCTCAGTGCACTGATGAAAGCCCGTCCCCAGGGCGTCCACTTCGATGTGAGCGCACCCACCGCCCCGGCGGTATCAGGTAGTTGACGGACATATGCGCTGGCCAGCACCCTGGTTGGTCAGCGACACGGGTGATCACATAGGGTGAAAAGAAAAACGGGAGGTTCGGCGTGTTCGTTGAACGTGCGCCACTTGTCGACTTAGTGTCCTGTTCGGAAGAGTCCAGCGAACAGACACACTGGTAACCCTAAACTTCAGCGTTAGGGTTCGGGTCGGCGATACGGACCGTCCCAATCGGCATTCGTCGGCACCTCGCGGCACCCGCGAAGTGACGACCCGTAACTCGAGGCGAGAGGCCTTCGACGTGGCAGCACCGCAGAACTACCTCGCAGTCATCAAGGTCATCGGTGTCGGCGGCGGTGGTGTCAATGCCATCAACCGAATGATCGAGGTCGGTCTCAAGGGCGTCGAGTTCATCGCGATCAACACGGACGCGCAAGCACTGTTGATGAGCGACGCCGACGTCAAGCTCGACGTCGGCCGTGAACTCACCCGCGGCCTCGGGGCCGGAGCCAACCCGGCCGTCGGACGCAAGGCGGCAGAGGACCACCGTGAGGAGATCGAGGAGGTCCTGAAGGGGGCCGACATGGTCTTCGTCACCGCGGGCGAAGGCGGCGGCACCGGCACCGGCGGCGCGCCCGTCGTCGCCAACATCGCCCGCTCGCTGGGCGCCCTGACGATCGGTGTGGTCACCCGCCCGTTCACCTTCGAGGGCCGGCGCCGGGCGAACCAGGCGGAGGACGGCATCGCCGAGCTCCGCGAAGAGGTCGACACCCTCATCGTCATCCCCAACGACCGGCTGCTGTCCATCTCGGACCGCCAGGTCAGCGTCCTGGACGCGTTCAAGTCCGCCGACCAGGTGCTGCTCAGCGGTGTCCAGGGCATCACGGACCTGATCACCACGCCGGGCCTCATCAACCTCGACTTCGCCGACGTCAAGTCGGTCATGTCGGAAGCCGGTTCGGCCCTCATGGGCATCGGCTCGGCCCGCGGCGACGACCGCGCGGTGGCCGCCGCCGAGATGGCGATCTCCTCGCCGCTGCTCGAAGCCTCCATCGACGGCGCCCGCGGTGTGCTGCTGTCCATCTCTGGCGGCTCGGACCTCGGCCTCTTCGAGATCAACGAGGCGGCCCAGCTGGTGAGCGAGGCCGCCCACCCCGAGGCCAACATCATCTTCGGCGCGGTCATCGACGACGCCCTCGGCGACGAGGTACGGGTCACCGTCATCGCGGCCGGCTTCGACGGCGGCCAGCCCCCGGCCCGCCGGGACACCGTGCTCGGTGCCGCGGCCAACAAGCGCGACGAACCCGCGCCTTCGCGGCCTGCCGAGGTGTCCCGCCCGCTCGGCGGCCTGGGCACGGTCCCCGTCCGCGAGGAGCCGCCGGCCCCGCCGGCCCCGGTCGAGCCCGCCCCGGTCAACGAGACGCCGGCCCCCTCGGCCATCCCGACGGCCCGTCCCTACCCGGACAGCCAGGCCGAAGAGCTGGACGTACCGGACTTCCTCAAGTGAGCGAACCCACGTGAGCGAAGCGACGTTTCGAAGCGATCCCTTGAAGTGATACGAGAGCAGGGCACTGTGAGCGGCGCGCACTTCGCCTTCACCGACCGGTGGGGCGGGGTGAGCGCCGTTCCGTACGAGGAGCTCAATCTCGGCGGCGCGGTCGGCGACGACCCCGCGGCGGTCCGCACCAACCGCGAGCTCGCCGCCAAGGAGCTCGGGCTCGACGCGGCCCGGGTGGTCTGGATGAACCAGGTGCACGGGCGCGAGGTGGCCGTGGTCGACGGCCCCTTCGGTGCCGGTGACCCGACGGCGGTGGACGCGGTGGTGACGACCCGTCGGGGTACCCCCCTCGCCGTACTGACCGCGGACTGCACCCCGGTCCTGCTGGCCGATCCGGTGGCGGGGATCGCGGGCGCCGCCCATGCGGGCCGGCCCGGAATGGTGGCCGGCGTGGTGCCCGCCGCGGTGGAGGCGATGGTCTCGCTCGGCGCCGACCCGGCCAGGATCATCGCCCGTACCGGGCCCGCCGTCTGCGGACGCTGCTACGAAGTGCCCGAGGCGATGCGGGCCGAGGTCGCCGAGGCCGAGCCGGCCGCCTGGTCCGAGACCAGCTGGGGCACGCCCGCCGTCGATGTCACCGCCGCGGTCCACGCGCAGCTCGCCGCACTCGGTGTCACCGACCGCGAGGCCTCGCCGGTCTGCACGCTCGAATCGCTCGACCACTTCTCGTACCGCCGCGACCGCGCCACCGGCCGGCTCGCCGGATATGTCTGGCTGGACTGACGACTCATGACGGATCGCAAGACCGAACTCGCCGCGAACCTGGCGCGCGTGGAGGAACGTATCGCTTCCGCCTGCGCGGCGGCCGGGCGCGAGCGGGCGGACGTGACCCTCATCGTGGTCACCAAGACCTACCCGGCGAGCGATGTGCGCCTGCTGCACGAACTGGGCGTGCGCGAGGTCGCCGAGAACCGCGACCAGGACGCGGCCCCCAAGGCCGCCGACTGCGCCGACCTCGATCTGACCTGGCACTTCGTGGGCCAGCTCCAGACGAACAAGGTGCGTTCTGTGGCGAGTTACGCCGCCGTGGTGCAGTCGGTCGACCGGGGCCGGCTGGTCGATGCGCTGTCCACCGCGGCGGTCCGCGCCGGGCATGAGCTCGGCTGCCTGATCCAGGTCGCCCTCGACGCGGAGTCCGGCGAGCGCGGTGAGCGCGGGGGCGTCGCGCCCGACGGAATCGAGGAGTTGGCGGCACGGGTCGCCGAGGCACCCGGGCTCCGGCTCGGCGGTCTGATGACGGTGGCGCCGCTGGTCGGCGAGTACGCCGGAAGGCAACGGGCCGCCTTCGAGCGGCTGCTGGAATTCTCATCCCGCCTGCGCGCGGACCATCCGGCTGCGAACATGGTGTCAGCAGGGATGAGTGCGGACCTCGAAGAGGCCGTCGCGGCCGGAGCGACACATGTGCGCATCGGAACGGCGGTACTCGGAGACCGACCCCGGCTCGGGTAACGTCGCCAAGCAAGTCGGACCACAGCAGAAAATATGGTCATTCCCACTCTTCGGTGGGCAGACCGCGTGGATCGTGGGCCCGTGATGACGCTGCCACTCGGCGACAGGAGCGATCCACCACAGAGCGGAGGAATCTGAGCATGGCCGGCGCGATGCGCAAGATGGCGGTCTACCTCGGCCTCGTGGAGGACGATGGGTACGACGGCCGGGGGTTCGACCCCGACGACGATTTCGAACCCGAGCCCGAACCGGAGCGCGACCGTCGGCGGCACCAGCCCCCGCACCAGTCCCCGCTTCAGGACGAACGGGACGAACCGGTACGAGTAACTCAGCCTCCGGCACCGAGAGAACCGGTTCAGCTACCGGTAGAAAGCGGACGACCGGCGCGAATTGCACCCGTGGCGTCCATCACACCTGAACGTCCGAGCCTGGAGAAGAACGCACCGGTGATCATGCCCAAGGTCGTGTCCGAGCGGGAGCCGTACCGCATCACCACGCTGCACCCGCGGACGTACAACGAGGCCCGTACCATCGGGGAACACTTCCGCGAGGGCACCCCGGTGATCATGAATCTCACGGAGATGGACGACACCGACGCGAAGCGACTTGTCGACTTTGCCGCCGGTCTCGTCTTCGGCCTGCACGGCAGCATTGAACGCGTGACGCAGAAGGTGTTCCTGCTGTCTCCTGCTAACGTCGATGTCACGGCGGAGGACAAGGCCCGCATCGCAGAGGGCGGATTCTTCAACCAGAGCTGAGACACGACACCGGGAACGAACCGGCCGACATCAGGCCGGAGCTTTGAGGCAAGGGGAGAGGGAAGCGCTAGATGGGCGTCGCACTACAGGTGGTCTACATCGCGCTGATGTGCTTCCTCATCGTGCTGATCTTCCGGCTCGTCATGGACTACGTCTTCCAGTTCGCCCGTTCATGGCAACCCGGTAAGGCGATGGTGGTCGTTCTTGAGGCCACCTACACTGTCACCGATCCACCGCTCAAGCTTCTGCGGCGGTTCATTCCGCCGTTGCGTCTCGGGGGCGTGGCACTCGACCTGTCCTTCTTCGTTCTGATGATCATCGTCTTCATCCTGATCAACATCGTGAAGGTCAGGTTGTGAACGATTCGGTCCTGCCGACTGCCGACGACTACGTAGAGGTGAAGAAGAGATGCCGCTGACCCCCGAGGACGTGCGGAACAAGCAGTTCACGACGGTCCGCCTCCGAGAAGGCTATGACGAGGACGAGGTTGACGCCTTCCTCGACGAGGTCGAGTCCGAGCTGACACGACTGCTCCGTGAGAACGAGGATCTGCGCGCCAAGCTGGCCGCCGCCACCCGCGCCGCCGCGCAGAACCAGCAGCAGCAGGGTATGCGCAAGCCGGAGCCGCAGGACGGCCGAGGCGCGGGCGCGCCCGTTCCCGCCGCCATATCCGGTCCGCCGCAGGTTCAGCAGCAGCAGCCGCAGATGGGTCCGCCCCAGCTGCCCAGCGGCGCGCCGCAGCTGCCTGCGGGACCTGGTGGCCACGGTCCGCAGGGCCAGCACGGCCAGGGCCCCATGGGCCAGAACCAGATGGGTCAGAACCAGATGGGTCAGAACCAGATGGGTCAGGGCCCCATGGGCCAGGGTCCGATGGGCCAGAACCCCATGGGTCAGAACCAGATGGGCCAGAACCAGCTGGGTCAGGGCCCCATGGGTCAGAACCAGCTCGGCCAGGGTCCGATGGGCCAGCAGATGGGCGGCCCCATGGGCGGCCACGGTCCGCAGATGGGACAGCCGGCCCAGGCTCCCGGTGGCGACAGCGCCGCCCGTGTGCTGTCGCTGGCGCAGCAGACCGCCGACCAGGCGATCGCGGAGGCCCGTTCCGAGGCCAACAAGATCGTCGGTGAGGCCCGGTCCCGCGCCGAGGGTCTGGAGCGCGACGCCCGTGCCAAGGCCGACGCCCTGGAGCGGGACGCGCAGGAGAAGCACCGCGTCGCGATGGGCTCCCTGGAGTCCGCCCGCGCCACGCTTGAGCGCAAGGTCGAGGACCTGCGGGGCTTCGAGCGCGAGTACCGTACGCGGCTGAAGTCCTACCTGGAGTCGCAGCTGCGCCAGCTGGAGACCCAGGCCGACGACTCGCTCGCGCCGCCGCGCACCCCGGCGACCGCCTCGCTGCCGCCGGCCCCGCAGATGAGCGGGTCCATGGCATCGGCCGGTGCCGGTTCGATGGGGCACCAGATGGGTGGCCAGCCGTCGATGGGTGGCCAGCAGTCCATGCAGAGCGGGCCGTCCTACGGTGGGCAGCAGCAGATGACGCCGGCGATGACCCAGCCGATGGCGCCGGTGCGGCCGCAGGGGCCTTCGCCGATGCAGCAGGCTCCGTCGCCGATGCGTGGGTTCCTGATCGACGAGGACGACAACTGACGGGGTCTACGCGCGTGACGCGTGCGTAGCCGTCGGCAGGCTGCGAGGGCCGGTACCGGGGTTTCCCCCCGGTGCCGGCCCTCTGCCATGCCCTGCCGAGCCGACACCCCCGGGCGCTGCCCCGGCCCCGGGCCGGCTTTCGGGTGCGGGCCGTATGTGGCCGGTCGCGCAGTTCCCCGCGCCCCTTGAGGGGCTAATTGTCGGGTGCGGGCCGTTGGTTGCCTTTCGCGCAGTTCCCCGCGCCCCTTGGGCGGCTGGTTCTCGGGTGCGGGGCGTATGTGGCCGGTCGCGCAGTTCCCCGCGCCCCTTAAGGGGCTGGATTTCGGGTGCGGGCCGTGGTCGCTTTTCGCGCCGTTCCTCGCGCCCCTTGAGGGGCTGGTTTTTGGGTGCGGGGCGTGGTCGCTCCTCGCGCAGTTCCTCGCGCCCCTGTAGGGCGCCCGAGTCGTTGGGTGTGGCTTCCGGTGGCGGGTGCGGGGCGTGGTCGCTCCTCGCGCTGTTCCTCGCGTCCCTTGGGTGGCTGGTTTTTGGGTGCGGGGCGTATGTGGCCGGTCGCGCTGTTCCTCGCGCCCCTGCTAGGGCGTCCCGAGGCGTTGGGGGCGGCTGCCGGTGGTGCATCCCTAGCCCGTCCGGCGATTGAGGACGAGCGCCCTTCAGGCGCGAACGGGGTCTGGGGCGGAGCCCCAGGGGGTTCGGGGCCGCTCAGCCGAAAGCGGCCCACCCCCCGCCTGGGAAGGGTGGGCCGCTCGCGAAAGGCCGCTACATCTTGCGGAGGCGGAACGTCAGGGACAGGGGCTCATCCGTGAAGGCGGAGCCGTACGACGCGTCGGCCTCCCCGGACGCGTAGTCCGTCGCCAGCACCTCGTCCGCGATCAGCGCCGCGTGCGCCGCCAGGGCCGAGGAGACCTCGGGGTCGGCGGACTGCCAGCGCACCGCGATCCGGTCCGCCACATCGAGCCCGCTGTTCTTGCGCGCCTCCTGGATCAGCCGGATCGCGTCACGGGCCAGGCCCGCGAGCCGCAGCTCCGGCGTGATCTCCAGGTCGAGGGCGACCGTCGCACCGGAGTCGGACGCCACCGACCAGCCCTCGCGCGGGGTCTCCGTGATGATGACCTCGTCGGGGGCCAGCGACACGGACTCGCCGTCGACCTCGACCGTCGCCGTGCCCGTGTCGCGCAGCGAGGCCGAAAGGGCCGCCGCGTCCGCCGCCGCCACGGCCTTCGCCACGTCCTGCACACCCTTGCCGAACCGCTTGCCGAGCGCCCGGAAGTTCGCCTTCGCCGTGGTGTCGACCAGGGAGCCGCCCACCTCGGACAGCGAGGCGAGCGACGACACGTTCAGCTCCTCCGTGATCTGCGCGTGCAGTTCGGGGGAGAGGGCCTCGAAGCCCGCCACCGCGACCAGGGCCCGCGACAGCGGCTGGCGCGTCTTCACGCCGGACTCGGCGCGCGTCGCGCGGCCCAGCTCGACCAGACGGCGTACCAGCGTCATCTGCCGCGAAAGCGTCGGGTCGATCGCCGAGGTGTCGGCCTTCGGCCAGGAGGCCAGGTGGATGGACTCCGGGGCGTCCGGGGTCACCGGCACGACCATGTCCTGCCAGACGCGCTCGGTGATGAACGGCGTCAGCGGGGCCATCAGGCGGGTGACCGTCTCGACCACGTCGTGCAGGGTGCGCAGCGCCGCCTTGTCGCCCTGCCAGAAGCGGCGGCGCGAGCGGCGTACGTACCAGTTGGAGAGGTCGTCGACGAAGGAGGACAGGAGCTTGCCGGCCCGCTGCGTGTCATAGGCCTCAAGGGCCGAAGTGACGCCTTCCACCAGGGAGTTGAGCTCGCTCAGGAGCCAGCGGTCCAGGATCGTGCGATCGGCGGGCGCCGGGTCGGCGGCGCTCGGCGCCCAGTTGGAGGTACGGGCGTACAGGGCCTGGAAGGCCACCGTGTTCCAGTACGTCAGGAGGGTCTTGCGCACCACCTCCTGGATGGTGCCGTGACCGACCCGGCGCGCGGCCCACGGGGAGCCGCCGGCCGCCATGAACCACCGCACCGCGTCCGCGCCGTGCTGGTCCATCAGCGGGATCGGGTCCAGGGTGTTGCCCAGGTGCTTGGACATCTTGCGGCCGTCCTCGGCGAGGATGTGGCCCAGGCACACCACGTTGTCGTACGACGACTTGTCGAAGACCAGGGTGCCGACCGCCATCAGCGTGTAGAACCAGCCGCGGGTCTGGTCGATGGCCTCGGAGATGAACTGCGCCGGGTAGCGGCTCTCGAACAGCTCCTTGTTCTGGTGCGGGTAGCCGTACTGCGCGAACGGCATCGAACCCGAGTCGTACCAGGCGTCGATGACCTCGGGCACGCGCACCGCTTCGAGCGAGCAGCCCTCGGCGGTGCAGGTGAACGTCACGTCGTCGATGTAGGGGCGGTGCGGGTCGAGCGAGGACTGGTCGGTGCCGGTCAGCTCGGTCAGCTCCGCGCGCGAGCCGACGCACGTGAGGTGGTTCTCCTCGCAGCGCCAGATGGGCAGCGGGGTGCCCCAGTAGCGGTTGCGGGAGAGCGCCCAGTCGATGTTGTTCTTCAGCCAGTCGCCGAAGCGGCCTTCCTTGACCGAGTCGGGGAACCAG
The DNA here is from genome assembly GCF_043200435.1 of Streptomyces sp. NPDC048416. Taxonomy (NCBI): domain Bacteria; kingdom Bacillati; phylum Actinomycetota; class Actinomycetes; order Kitasatosporales; family Streptomycetaceae; genus Streptomyces; species Streptomyces sp. NPDC048416. Next base: position 209,428 of record NZ_JBICXU010000009.1, on the reverse strand, counting down.
TTGGTCTTCTCGTTCTCGCGCAGCATCGCGTCCTTGACGGCGGTGGTGCGGATGTACCAGGAGGGCTGCGCGTAGTAGAGCAGCGCGGTGTGGCAGCGCCAGCAGTGCGGGTAGCTGTGCTCGTACGGCACGTGACGGAAGAGGAGACCGCGCTCCTTCAGGTCCTCGGTGAGCTTTTCGTCGGCCTTCTTGAAGAAGACGCCGCCGACCAGCGGCACCTCCTCCTCGAAGGTCCCGTCGGGGCGCACCGGGTTCACGACCGGCAGGCCGTACGCCTTGCAGACCGCGAGGTCGTCGGCGCCGAAGGCGGGGGACTGGTGGACCAGACCCGTACCGTCCTCGGTCGTGACGTACTCGGCGTTCACCACGTAGTGGGCGGGCTCGGGGAAGTCCACGAGCTCGAAGGGGCGCTGGTAGGTCCAGCGCTCCATCTCGGCGCCGGTGAACGACTGGCCGGTGACCTCCCAGCCCTCACCCAGGGCCTTCTCCAGGAGCGGCTGAGCGACGACCAGCTTCTCCTCGCCGTTCGTCGCCACGACGTAGGTGACCTCGGGGTGGGCCGCGACCGCCGTGTTGGACACCAGGGTCCACGGGGTCGTCGTCCACACCAGGAGGGCCGCCTCGCCGGCGAGCGGGCCGCCGGTGAGCGGGAAGCGGACGAAGACCGACGGGTCGACGACCGTCTCGTAGCCCTGCGCCAGCTCGTGGTCCGACAGGCCGGTGCCGCAGCGCGGGCACCAGGGGGCGACGCGGTGGTCCTGGACGAGGAGGCCCTTGGTGAAGATCTCCTTCAGGGACCACCACACGGACTCGACGTACTGCGGGTCCATCGTGCGGTAGGCGTCGTCCAGGTCGACCCAGTACCCCATGCGGGTCGTGAGGTCGGCGAAGGCGTCGGTGTGGCGGGTCACGGACTCGCGGCACTTGGCGTTGAACTCGGCGATGCCGTACGCCTCGATGTCCTTCTTGCCGGTGAAGCCGAGCTCCTTCTCGACCGCCAGCTCGACGGGCAGGCCGTGACAGTCCCAGCCGGCCTTGCGGGCCACGTGGTAGCCCTGCATCGTGCGGAAGCGCGGGAAGACGTCCTTGAAGACGCGGGCCTCGATGTGGTGGGCGCCCGGCATGCCGTTGGCGGTGGGCGGGCCCTCGTAGAAGACCCACTCGGGGCGGCCTTCGGACTGTTCGAGGCTCTTGGCGAAGACCTTGGACTGCTCCCAGAAGTCGAGCACGGCGTGCTCCAGGGCGGGCAGGTCTACCTGGGCGGGCACCTGGCGGTACTGCGACATCCGTTCATCCTCCGGCGGATCGTCGTGCGGCTCCGTCGAAGGGACGAGAGCGGACCCACGTGGGGCGCTCCCGCGGTACCACCCTCCTTGGCGGTGTGCAGGAACACCGCCCCCTCATTGGGTCGCGAAGCCGGTTCTACTGGACTCCCCGCGGCAGGTCGGGTGCGCGGAGTCGTTCTTCCGGCGGCTCGGGGGTGATCTTCACCGCGCGCTCGCCTCCGGGCTCACACCGTCCCCGGATCGCTCTTGGCTGCGTACGCCGCTACTCGTCCCGTCCACGCCTCTCGCTGCGGCCAGTGTACGGGGCCAGGAGCAGGGCGGCCCACACGGTTTCTGCGGGCCGCGCGCGGGGTGGCGCGTGACCCGAATGGCCATACGGCCCCCGGCGGAGTCCGGCTCCGCCCGTCCGGCGGATTACCGGGCCGGGAGCTGGGCACAACGGATGCAGGTTCGCCGTGCCGCCGGTCCGGGGCGGGGCGAATCGGCGGCGTGCCCCGTTGCCGCGGGCCTGGAGTCGATTTATCGTCCCAGCACGATTCGCGAGCAAGATCACAATATGTGAAGGGGCCGCGGCCATGGTGGCGAAAAAGACCGCCGTAGAGACCACAACGGCGTCCGATGAAACCAGTGCCACACGTGCTGCCGCAGGCGCCGTCACGGGCTCGGCGGCCGAGGACTCGAACGGGAAGAGGAAGAGCGCCGCCGCCGAGGAGGCGTCGTCCGCGAAGAAGGTGTCGGCCGCCAAGAAGGCGTCCGCCAAGAAGGCCGCGCCGAAGAAGACGGTGGCCAAGAAGACCGCTGCCAAAAAGGCAACCGGGACGGCGCGGGCCGCGTCCGACAAGGCGACCGACAAGACGGCGCCGGCGAAGTCGGGCGGGGCGGGCGCCAGGAAGGCCGCGACCGCGGCCGAGGGGGCGGCTGCGGCCGCGGAAGAGACGGGAGCCAACAAGGTGGTTGCGAAGAAGACTGCGGGAGGGGCGACGGCGGCGAGGACCGCCGCGGCGTCGGCGGTGCCGACGGCCCGTGCCGTCGCCACGGCCGCCCCGGGGGAGCTTCCGGTCCGGCCGGGCGAGGACCCGTGGACGCCGGAGGAGGTCACCGAGGCGCGCGACGGGCTGGCCGGCGAGGTGGTCAGGCTGCGCAACGAGATCGAGGCGTCGGAGGCGGCGCTGGCCGGTCTGATGCGCGACTCGGGCGACGGGGCGGGTGACGACGACGCCGACACGGGCACGAAGAACATCACCAGAGAACACGAGATGTCGCTGGCCGCCAACGCCCGCGAGACCCTGGAGCAGACCGAGCACGCCCTGGAACGGCTCGACGCCGGGACGTACGGGTACTGCGAGATCTGCGGGAATCCGATCGGCAAGGCCCGCATGCAGGCGTTCCCGCGCGCCACCCTGTGCGTGGAGGACAAGCAGAAGCAGGAACGGCGGGGCTGATCCCGCACAAGTGTGGGGCCGATCCCGCACAAGTGTGCCGTACCCTCGTGCTCAGTCAGGCACCTAGTCGGTTGAGGGACACACGTGGCAGAGGCGGAGCGCATCATCGGTACGCCGGATGCGGAAGGGGCCGACGAGCAGCCGGCCCCTTCCGAGCAGCCGAAGGGCAAACGGAAGATCGCCGTGCTGTTCGCGGTGGCGGCGTTCGCCTACCTGCTCGACCTCGGCAGCAAGCTGCTCGTGGTGGCCAGACTGGAGCACCACGAGCCGGTCCGGATCATCGGCGATCTGCTCCAGCTGAACGCGATCCGCAATGCGGGCGCCGCCTTCGGGATCGGCGAGGCCTTCACGGTGATCTTCACGATCATCGCGGCGACCGTGATCGTGGTGATCGCCCGGCTCGCGCGCAAGCTGTACAGCCTGCCCTGGGCGATCGCGCTCGGCCTGCTCCTGGGCGGCGCCCTCGGCAACCTCACCGACCGGATCTTCCGCTCGCCCGGCATCTTCAAGGGCGAGGTCGTCGACTTCATCGCCCCCGAGGGCTTCGCGGTCTTCAACCTCGCCGACTCGGCCATCGTCTGCGGCGGCATCCTCATCGTGATCCTCTCCTTCCGCGGCCTCGACCCGGACGGCACCGTCCACAAGGACTGAGCCACCGGCCCGCCGCGGCCCGCGCGCCGCGTGCCCCCGGGGTCCGGTCGCCGGACGTGCGGCGGGTGATGTCGGTGCGGCAAGGCATACTCGACGGGTGAGTACGATTCCCGAGATCCGCACCCTGCCCGTTCCCGACGGCCTCGAAGGCGAGCGCGTCGACGCCGCCATCTCCCGCATGTTCGGGTTTTCCCGTACCAAGGCGGCCGAGCTCGCCGCGGCCGGGAAGGTGCAGGTCGACGGCGCCGTGGTCGGCAAGTCCGAGCGGGTGCACGGCGGGGCCTGGTTGGAGGTCGAGATGCCGCAGGCCGCGGCCCCCGTGCAGATCGTCGCCGAGCCCGTCGAGGGCATGGAGATCGTCCACGACGACGACGACATCGTCGTGATCATGAAGCCGGTGGGTGTCGCCGCCCACCCGAGCCCCGGCTGGACCGGCACCACCGTCATCGGCGGTCTCGCCGCCGCGGGCTACCGCATCTCCACCTCGGGTGCCGCCGAGCGCCAGGGCATCGTGCACCGCCTCGACGTCGGCACCTCGGGCCTGATGGTCGTCGCCAAGTCCGAGCGGGCCTACACCTCGCTCAAGGCGCAGTTCCGCGAGCGCGTCGTCGACAAGCGCTACCACGCGCTCGTCCAGGGCCACCCGGACCCGATGAGCGGCACCATCGACGCCCCGATCGGGCGCCACCCCACCCATGACTACAAGTGGGCCGTGACCGCCGAAGGCAAGGCATCCGTCACGCACTACGACCTGATCGAGGCCTTCCGCGCCGCCTCGCTGCTCGACATCAAGCTGGAGACGGGCCGCACCCACCAGATCCGGGTGCACATGTCGGCCCACCGCCACCCCTGCGTCGGCGACCTCACCTACGGCGCCGACCCGACGATCGCCAAGCGCCTGAAGCTGACCCGCCAGTGGCTGCACGCGGTGCGGCTCGGCTTCGAGCACCCCTCGGACGGCCAGTGGGTCGAATTCGAGAGCGGCTACCCGGCCGATCTCCAGTACGCCCTCGACGCGATCCGGGCCGAGAGCGAGTGACGGCTTTCACCGTCCGCGTCGTCGACGACGCGGCCGGCCTGGAGGCCTGCTTCGCCGTGCGCAAGGCGGTCTTCGTCGTCGAGCAGCGCGTCCCCGAGGCCGTGGAGTACGACGCGTACGACGCGAGCGCGCTGCACGTCCTGGCCGTGGGCGAGGACGGACCGCTCGGCACCGGGCGGCTCCTGCACGGACCCGATGCATCGGCCAGGACCGGCTCCGACGGAGTCGGCTCGCTCGGCCGGCTCGCGGTCACCGCGGCGGCCCGGGGCCTGGGCGTCGGCGCCGCCCTGGTGCGCGCCATCGAGGCCGCGGCGGCCGAGCGCGGCCTGAGCGCCGTCGACCTGCACGCGCAGACCCGGGCGCTCGGCTTCTACGAACGGCTCGGGTACGAGGCGTACGGGCCGGAGTTCTGGGACGCCGGCATCACCCACCGGGCGATGCGCCGAACCCTTCCCTAGGGGATGTCTCCGGCGGACCAGGGCCAGGGCCGGGGCCAGGACCAGGGCCGGGGCCAGAGCCGGGGCCAGGGCCAGGGCGGCGCCGGGGGCGCGGCGTCCGGGGCGCGGCGTCCGGGGCGGCACCTCGGGGCGTTGCCGAAACGCCCCGACAGCTCCGCTGAAACCCGACACCCCCCAGCCGGCGCCCCGGGGCAGACGGCCGGGCCCTTTGCTCCCCGATGGGCGGTTCGGCCGGGTTGCGTGGCACGCTTGAGGTCTTGATCGTCAAGGCCGTCCAGGCCCGCACCGCCCGGAGGGCATCCCGTGGACCAGCTCGCCCTGCTGCTCGTGCTCCTTCTCGGCGCGGTGGTGACGGTTCCCTTGGGCGAGCGCCTGGGCCTGCCGGCGCCGGTGCTCATGACGATCGGCGGGATCGTCATGGCGCTCCTGCCGTTCGTGCCGAACATCACCATCGCGCCGGAGTTCATCCTTCCGCTGGTGCTGCCGCCGCTGCTCTACGCGTCGGTGCAGCGCACCTCCTGGCGGCAGTTCACCGCCAACGTCCGGCCGATCTTCCTGCTCGCCGTGGCACTCGTCTTCGTGACCACGGCCGCGGTCGCCGCCGTCGCCAACTCCATCGTGCCGGGCCTGCCGATCGCCGCGGCGGTCGCGCTCGGCGCCCTCGTCGCCCCGCCCGACCCGGTCGCCGCGACGGCGGTGGCCGGCTCGCTCGGGCTGCCACGCCGGCTGGTGTCGATCCTGGAGGGCGAGGGCCTGTTCAACGACGTCACCGCGATCGTGCTCTACCACGTGGCGATCACGGCGGCCGTGAGCGGCAGCTTCTCCTGGGCGTCGGCGGCGGGCGCCCTCGTGCTCTCCGCCGTGGTCGCCGTCGTCGTGGGCGTCGCGCTCGGCTGGGCCGCCAACAAGCTGATGGGCCTGCTGGGCGACCCCACGCTCCAGATCGGCCTCACCCTCCTGGTCCCGTTCGTCGGCTACGTCCTGGCCGAGGAGTTCCGCGGCTCGGGGGTCCTGGCCGTCCTGACCGTGGCGCTGTTCCTCGCCGAGCACACGATGGACGCCGACGACGTGCAGGGCAGGCTGGCCGGGGCCACGTTCTGGGAGATCGTCGACACCCTGGTGACCGGCGTCGCCTTCGGGCTCATCGGGCTCGAACTCCACAACGTGTTCGGCACCGCCACCGGCCATGAACTGCACATGTTCGGCTGGGCGGCGGCCGTGGTGGGCGTCGTCGTGGGCGTACGGCTGCTGTGGCTGCTCCCGGCGACCTGGCTCGCCAAGCGGCTGCACACCAAGCGCGACTACGACGAGGAGATCCCCACGTCCTGGCGCGAGACCATCGTCATGTGGTGGGCCGGGATGCGGGGCGTGGCCTCGGTCGCCCTCGCGCTCGCCATCCCGCTGAAGACCGACGACGGCGCTCCCTTCCCCGGCCGCGACGAGATCATCTTCATCGCCTTCGCGGTGATCATGACCACCCTGGTCTTCCAGGGGCTCACCCTGCCCTGGCTGGTCAGGAAGCTGGGCGTGCGGGCCGACACCGACGCCGAGCGCGTCCTGGAGCGGGACCTGGCGATCCGGGCCGCGAAGGCCGCGAAGCGGCGCCTGAAGGAGATCCAGGACGTCGAGGAGCTGCCCGAGGAGGTCATGGAGCAGCTGCACCGCCGGGCGTACGACGTCGGCGCGCGGATCAGCCCCGACATGGTCGACGAGGAGCGGCGCGCCTCCTACGCGAAGCGGGTGGAACGCATCCGGGCCGTGCAGCGCATCCAGCGCGAGATGATGTCCGCCGCGCGCCACGAGGTGCTGTCCGCGCGCAGCGAGCCGGGCGCCGACCCGGAAATCGTGGACCGGGTGCTGCGACAGCTGGACGTACGCAGCCTGCGGTGAGCGGGGGCGCGGCGTACCGAGGCGCGCCGTACCGAGGGGGCGCGGCGTACGCAGGCACGGCGTACCGAGGCGCGGCGTACGGAGGGGGCGCGGCGCACCCAGGCACGGTCGCACCGAGGGGGCGGCGCACCGAGGGGGCGGCGCACCGAGGGGGCGAGGTTTGCACCAAGGGGGTACGGCGCACCGAGGGGCCGTGCCCTTGAACTGCCCGTGGGGTCAGCGCCGTTGTCCGCCGTCGGCCGGTGGGCGCCCGGCGGCGTCGCCCCGGGCCCCGTGCTCCTCCAACGCGGCGGGGCCCGGCCGCTCGACCTCGGCCGTGATGCGCGGCAGGGCGTACGGATGCTCCGCGTGCAGCCACGCGATCATCTGCTCGCGGACCGTGACGCGCACCGTCCAGATGTCGTCGGCGTCCTTGGCGGTCACCACGGCCCGCACCTCGATCGTGGACGGCGTGGTGTCGGTGACGGCGAGCGAGAAGCTCCGGCCGTCCCAGGCCGGGCACTCCTTGAGGATCAGGGTGAGCCGTTCGCGCATCAGGGGCAGCGGCGCGGAGTGGTCCAGGTGGAAGAAGACCGTGCCGGTCATCTGGACGCCGCCGCGCGACCAGTTCTGGAACGGCTTGCTGGTGAAGTACGACACCGGCATGGTCAGGCGCCGCTCGTCCCAGGTGCGGACCGCGAGATAGGTGAGCGTGATCTCCTCGACGACCCCCCACTCCCCGTCGACCACCACCGTGTCGCCGAGCCGCACCATGTCGCCGAAGGCGATCTGGAGGCCGGCGAAGAGGTTGCCGAGGGTGGACTGGGCGGCCACACCGGCCACGATGCCCACGATGCCCGCCGAGGCCAGCAGGGAGGCGCCCGCCGCCCGCATCGCCGGGAAGGTGAGCAGCATCGCCGCGATCGCCACCACGGCGACGATCGCGCTGACCACCCGCTGGATGAGCGTGACCTGGGTGCGGACCCGGCGGACCCGGGCGGGATCGCGCGTCGAGGCGGCGTAACGGGTGTACGAGGACTCCACGACGGCGGTCGCGATCCGCACCACGAGCCAGGAACTCGCGCCGATCAGGACCAGCGTCAGGAACTGTCCGAGGCCCGCGTCGTGCTCCTGGACCGGCCGCCACTTGATCTCGTCGTAGGAGCCGCGCAGGATCGCGGTGAGCATGACGAGGTTCAGCGGTACGCGGCACCGGCGCAGCAGGCCCCACAGGGGGGTCTCGCGGTCCCGGGTGTCGGCCCGGCGCAGCAGTCGGTCGGCCAGCCACCCCACGCCGAGCGCGAGCACGACCGAGCCGCCGATGACGATCAACGGACGCAGTACGTTCTCCATGCCCCCGACCGTAACTGGCACGATGGCCTCATGAACATCATGCTTTTCCATTCGGTCCACGGTCTGCGTCCCGCCGTGCGGGAGGCGGCCGGGCGGCTGCGGGCCGCCGGCCACGAGGTGCACGTCCCCGATCTGTACGAGGGCCGCACCGTGGAGACCGTCGAGGAGGGCAGCGAGCTCAAGGACGAGATCGGCAAGGACGAGCTCCTGAAACGAGCCGTGCTGGCCGCCGCCCCGTACTCGGAGCGGGGGCTCGTCTACGCCGGGTTCTCGCTCGGCGGGTCCATCGCGCAGACCCTGGCGCTCGGCGACAAGAAGGCCCGGGGCCTGCTCCTGTTCCACGGCACCTCCGACATGGCGGAGCACACGAGCGTGGACGAGCTGCCCGTCCAGCTGCACGTCGCCGACCCGGACCCGTTCGAGTCGGCGGACTGGCTCAACTCCTGGTACCTGCAGATGCGACGGGCCGGCGCGGACGTGGAGATCTACCGCTACCCGGGCGCAGGCCACCTCTACACCGACCCCCAACTGCCGGACTACGACGAGGCGTCGGCCGAGCTGACCTGGCGCACCGCGCTGGGCTTCCTGGCCGGCCTCGACGCCGAGGCGCGCTGACGCCGAACGGGCAGCGCGGACCCGGAAGTCCGCACTGCCCGTTCGTGCCGGGCCGCCACAGGACGGCCGTCGGCGGGGTCAGCCCTTGAGGGCCGCGTCGATGGCCGAGGTGTACGCCGCCGCGTCCATCGGGGCGTTGTCCGACGCGCCGTCGGTGATCTTCTTGCCGTCCATCTTCAGGGTCGGCGTGCCGGTGACGCCGCTCTTGTTGAACTTGTCCGACATGGTCAGCGCCCACTTGTCGTAGGTGCCGTCCTTCACGGCCTTGGCGAAGGCCGCGTTGCCCTTCAGCGCCGGAACGGTGTCCGCGACCTCGATCAGGTAGTTGCGGTCCTTGAACGTGTCCTCGGTCTCCTCGGGGTGGTACTTGGCCGAGTAGAGCGCCGACTTGTAGTCCAAGAACGCCTCAGGGCCGACGTTCAGGGCCGCGCCGAGCGCGCTCAGCGCGGTCTTGGAGCCGACGCCGGGGCTGCCGTTGTCGATGAACGTGGCGCCGATGAACTGGACCTTGTACTTGCCGGCGTCGACGTCCTTCCTGATCGTCGGGCCGACGGTCTGCTCGAACTGCGAGCAGATCGGGCAGCGCGGGTCCTCGTACATTTCGAGGGTCTTCTTCGCGTCCGCCTTGCCGATGACGACGGTCGTGCCGTCGGTGCCCGCGGTGTTGGCGGGCTTGACCAGCGACCTGTCCTTGGCGGCCTCCCACGCGGTGGGCTTCATGGCCTCCTTGATCAGGTAGCCGGCGCCGCCCACGACGGCGAGGACGGCGACGATGGACACGCCCACGATGATCTGGCGGCGGGTCTTGGCCTTCTTGGCCTCGCGCTCGCGCTCCGCGCGCAGCCGCTCGCGGGCGGCAGCCTTGTTGGCCTGGCTGTTGCGGGAACTCATGATTGTTCTCTCTCCGGATGACAAAGGGGGAAGGCAGGGGCTGCTGTGCTCAGGCGGGGCCGAGCGACCAGCAGGGCGGTCCCCTCCGTGCCACGGAGTGCACCAGGAGGCGGGTGCGCGAGCGGCCCGGCCGCGTGTGCGCCGGGCGCGCCGGCCCGCGGGTTTCGCCGGTGGCGCCGCGCACCACGGCGACCGCGACGAGCAGCGGCCGGAAGGTGCGGGCGGCGACCGCGCGCAGCAGCCGGGCGAGCGCCGCCTCGCCGCGCCGCAGCCACAGCGCGGCGAGCAGCCCGACGGTCAGGTGGGCGGCCAGCAGCAGCCAGGGCGCGGCCGGGCCCGGGTGGGTGAGCGCGGTGGCCGCGTTGCCCGGCGCGGGCACGGCCCCCAGCGTGGCGCCGCCGCACAGCACATCGACGCCGACCGCGCGCAGGGCGCCCGCGACGGGGCCGCCGGCCGGTCCGTAACAGACGTGCTGTCCGGTGGTGAAGACGGTGTCGGCGGCCAGTTCGAGCGGGACGAGCGCCCCCGCGATCGCCCAGAAGCCGCGCTCGCGGCCGGCCAGCGCGTAGGCGATGACGAACACCGCGCCGGCCGCGCCCGCCACCAGCGTGAGCGGCAGCGCGACCCGCGAGAGCAGCACGTGGGACGCGGTGGAGAGCGTCACGACGAGCGCCGTGAAAAGCGCCGCGCGTGCCGCTCTGAGCTGCGTCCCTGATATGTCCATCGCGGTGAGTGTGCCATGCCCCGCCGTATGCCGTACCTAAGAGTTCGGTGAGACCGGCGGGCCCGGCGGGTCTTGGCCGTCGGGGGTGTCCTACAGACCCGGGATCCGGCTGTTGCGGAACAGGTCGACGAAGGTCTGGTGATCCGCCCTCGCCCGCGCCCCGTAGGAGTGCGCGAAGTCGACGAGCAGGTCCCCGAAGCCCTCCTCGTCGGCGGCGATCGCCGCGTCGATGGCGCGCTCCGTGGAGAACGGCACCAGCTCGGAGTGGCCGCTCTCGTCGTCCGCCGCCGCGTGCATCGTGGCGGTGGCCCGGCCGAGGTCCGCCACGACCGCCGCTATCTCGTCCGGGTCGTCGATGTCCGACCAGTCCAGATCCACCGCGTACGGCGAGACCTCGGCGACCAGCTGCCCCGCGCCGTCCAGCTCGGTCCAGCCCAGCCACGGGTCGGCGGCGGCCTGGAGCGCGCGCTGGGAGATCACCGTGCGGTGGCCCTCGTGCTCGAAGTAGCCGCGCACCGCGGGGTCCGTGATGTGCCGGGACACCGCCGGGGTCTGGGCCTGCTTGATGTAGATCACCACATCGTTCTCCAGGGCGTCGCTGTGCCCTTCGAGCAGGATGTTGTACGAGGGCAGACCCGCCGAGCCGATCCCGATCCCGCGCCGCCCCACGACGTCCTTGACGCGGTAGGAGTCCGGCCGCACCAGGCTCTCGTCGGGCAGCGTCTCCAGGTAGCCGTCGAAGGCCGCGAGGACCTTGTAGCGGGTCGCCGCGTCCAGCTCGATCGAGCCGTCGCCCTCGGTGAACCGGCGCTCGTACTCCCGGATCTCGGTCATCGAGTCGAGCAGCGCGAACCGGGTCCGTGCGCGGGCGTCGCGCAGCGCGCCGAGCAGTGGGCCCTTGGCCGTGTCCAGGGTGAACGGCGGCAGTTCGGCGGTGCCGGGGTTCTGCGCGCCGGTGGCCAGTGCGTGGATGCGCTCGCGGTAGGCGGCGGCGTAGGTGCGCACCAGGGTGGTGATCTGCTCGTCGCTGAGCGCCTTGGTGTAGCCGATCAGCGCCAGCGAGGCGGCCAGCCGCTTCAGGTCCCAGGTGAAGGGGCCCACGTACGCCTCGTCGAAGTCGTTGACGTTGAAGATCAGCCGGCCGTTGGCGTCCATGTAGGTGCCGAAGTTCTCGGCGTGCAGGTCGCCGTGGATCCAGACCCGGCCGGTGCGCTCGTCCAGGTAAGGACCGCCGTGCCGCTCCTTTTCCAGGTCGGAGTAGAACAGGCAGGCCGTGCCCCGGTAGAAGGCGAACGCGGAGGCCGCCATCTTGCGGAACTTGACCCGGAAGGCGGCCGGATCGGCGGCCAGGAGCTGACCGAACGCGGTCTCGAAAACGGCGAGTATTTCCTCGCCGCGCGTCTGCGCGCTCGTCTGCGGGACCGACATCGGTGGGTGCCTCCTGGTGCGTACTGCGTGCGTCACGGCCGGAACGGGATGTGCCCCTTCCAACGCGCGACCGTACCCCGGAGTGCCCGCCCCCCGCCCCGGGCCCCCGGTCCCTCATCGAGGCGCTTCGCGGCCGGGATCCCCCTCGGGTGTCGGTGCGGCGACGTAGACTCCAAGGCTGTCCCCCCGCTCCGCGAACCCCCCTTGCCGTTGGAGGCCCCAACCGTGACTGGCACGTCCAAGACACCGTTCACGCACCTTCACGTCCACACCCAGTACTCGCTGCTGGACGGTGCCGCGCGGCTCAAGGACATGTTCGAGGCCTGCAACGAGATGGGCATGACGCACATCGCCATGTCCGACCACGGCAACCTCCACGGCGCCTATGACTTCTTCCATTCGGCGAAGAAGGCGGGCGTCACCCCGATCATCGGCATCGAGGCGTACGTGGCCCCGGAGTCGCGGCGCAACAAGCGCAAGATCCAGTGGGGCCAGCCGCACCAGAAGCGCGACGACGTGTCCGGTTCGGGTGGTTATACGCACAAGACGATCTGGGCGGCGAACAGGACGGGTCTGCACAACCTCTTCCGGCTCTCCTCCGACGCGTACGCCGAGGGCTGGCTCACCAAATGGCCCCGGATGGACAAGGAGACGATCTCGCAGTGGTCGGAAGGGCTCATCGCCTCCACCGGCTGCCCCTCCGGCGAGGTCCAGACGCGCCTGCGGCTCGGCCAGTTCGACGAGGCGGTGAAGGCGGCCTCCGACTACAAGGACATCTTCGGCGAGGGCCGGTACTTCCTGGAGCTGATGGACCACGGCATCGAGATCGAACGCCGGGTCCGCGACGGCCTGTTGGAGATCGGCAAGAAGCTCGGTATCCCGCCGCTGGTCACCAACGACTCGCACTACACCTACGCCCACGAGGCGACCGCGCACGACGCGCTGCTGTGCATCCAGACCGGCAAGAACCTCTCGGACCCGGACCGCTTCCGCTTCGACGGCACGGGCTACTACCTCAAGTCCACCGACGAGATGTACGCCATCGACTCCTCGGACGCCTGGCAGCAGGGCTGCGCCAACACCCTCCTGGTCGCCGAGCAGATCGACACCAGCGGCATGTTCGAGGCGAAGAACCTCATGCCGAAGTTCGAGATCCCGGACGGCTACACCGAGGTCACCTGGTTCCAGGAGGAAGTCCGGGTCGGCATGGAGCGCCGCTATCCGGGAGGTGTGCCCGAGGACCGCCAGAAGCAGGCGGAGTACGAGATGGACATCATCATCCAGATGGGGTTCCCGGGATACTTCCTCGTCGTCGCCGACTTCATCATGTGGGCCAAGAACAACGGCATCGCGGTGGGCCCCGGCCGTGGTTCGGCGGCCGGTTCGATCGTGGCGTACGCGATGGGCATCACCGACCTCGACCCGATCACGCACGGCCTGATCTTCGAGCGGTTCCTCAACCCCGAGCGCGTCTCCATGCCCGATGTCGACATCGACTTCGACGAGCGCAGGCGCGTCGAAGTGATCCGGTACGTGACGGAGAAGTACGGCTCCGACAAGGTCGCCATGATCGGCACCTACGGAAAGATCAAGGCGAAGAACGCCATCAAGGACTCCGCGCGCGTCCTCGGCTACCCGTACGCCATGGGCGACCGCCTCACCAAGGCGATGCCCGCCGACGTCCTCGGCAAGGGCATCGACCTCTCCGGCATCACCGACCCCAAGCACCCCCGCTACAGCGAGGCCGGCGAGATCCGGGGGATGTACGAGAACGAGCCGGACGTCAAGAAGGTCATCGACACCGCCAAGGGCGTCGAGGGCCTGGTCCGGCAGATGGGCGTGCACGCGGCCGGCGTGATCATGTCCAGCGAGCCGATCGTCGACCACGCGCCGATCTGGGTGCGGCACACCGACGGCGTCACCATCACGCAGTGGGACTACCCGCAGTGCGAATCGCTCGGCCTCCTGAAGATGGACTTCCTGGGCCTGCGCAACCTGACCATCATGGACGACGCCGTCAAGATGGTGAAGGCCAACAAGGGCATCGACCTGGAGATGCTGTCGCTCCCGCTCGACGACCCCAAGACCTTCGAACTGCTCTGCCGCGGCGACACCCTCGGCGTCTTCCAGTTCGACGGCGGCCCCATGCGTTCGCTGCTCCGCCAGATGCAGCCCGACAACTTCGAGGACATTTCCGCCGTCTCGGCCCTGTACCGGCCGGGCCCGATGGGCATGAACTCGCACACGAACTACGCCGAGCGCAAGAACGGCCGCCAGGAGATCACCCCGATCCATCCGGAGCTCGAAGAGCCCCTGAAGGAGACGCTGGGCCTCACCTACGGCCTCATCGTCTACCAGGAGCAGGTCCAGAAGGCCGCGCAGATCGTCGCCGGCTACTCGCTCGGCGAGGCCGACATCCTGCGCCGCGTGATGGGCAAGAAGAAGCCCGAGGAGCTGGCGAAGAACTTCGTGCTCTTCCAGGCCGGCGCGAAGGAGAAGGGCTACTCCGACGCGGCGATCCAGGCCCTGTGGGACGTGCTGGTCCCGTTCGCCGGATACGCGTTCAACAAGGCGCACTCCTCGGCGTACGGCCTGGTCACCTACTGGACCGCGTACCTGAAGGCGAACTACCCGGCCGAGTACATGGCGGCGCTGCTCACCTCGGTCAAGGACGACAAGGACAAGTCGGCCGTCTACCTCAACGAGTGCCGCCGCATGGGCATCAAGGTGCTGCCGCCCAACGTCAACGAGTCGGTGCACAACTTCGCCGCCCAGGGCGACGACGTGATCCTCTTCGGCCTCGAAGCCGTCCGCAACGTCGGCACCAACGTGGTGGAGTCGATCATCCGCTCGCGCAAGACCAAGGGGAAGTTCAGCTCCTTCCCCGACTATCTCGACAAGGTCGAGGTGGTCGCCTGCAACAAGCGCACCACGGAATCGCTCATCAAGGCGGGCGCCTTCGACACGATGGGGCACACCCGCAAGGGCCTGACCGCCCAGTTCGAGCCCATGATCGACAACGTGGTGCAGGTCAAGCGCAAGGAGGCCGAGGGCCAGTTCGACCTCTTCGGCGGCATGGGCGAGGCGGACACCAGCGAGCCGGGCTTCGGGCTCGACGTCGAGTTCGGCGACGTGGAGTGGGAGAAGTCCTACCTGCTGGCCCAGGAGCGCGAGATGCTCGGCCTGTACGTCTCCGACCACCCGCTCTTCGGCCTGGAGCACGTCCTGTCCGACAAGGCGGACGCGGGCATCGGCCAGCTCACCGGCGGTGACTACTCGGACGGCTCGATCGTCACCATCGGCGGCATCATCTCGGGCCTCCAGCGCAAGATGACCAAGCAGGGCAACGCCTGGGCGATCGCCACCGTCGAGGACCTGGCCGGCTCCATCGAGTGCATGTTCTTCCCGGCCACCTACCAGCTGGTGTCGACCCAGCTCGTCGAGGACGCCGTGGTGTTCGTCAAGGGCCGGCTCGACAAGCGCGAGGACATCCCGCGGCTGGTCGCCATGGAGCTGATGGTCCCCGACCTGTCCTCGGCCGGCACCAACGCGCCCGTGGTCCTGACCATCCCGACCGTCAAGGTCACCCCGCCGATGGTCAGCAGGCTCGGCGAGATCCTGGGGCACCACCGGGGCAACACCGAGGTGCGGATCAAGCTCCAGGGGCCGCGCTCGACGACCGTACTGCGCCTCGACCGGCACCGGGTCCAGCCGGACCCGGCCCTCTTCGGCGACCTGAAGGTCCTGCTCGGCCCGTCCTGCCTGGCCGGCTGACCTTCCGGCGGGCCTCCCGCACAAGGAGTACGCGTACGAGAAAGGGGCGCACCCCAACGGGTGCGCCCCTTTCGTCTCGCAAGAACGGTCAGTTGTGACCGAAGCGACGCTGGTGCTTACGGGCAACATCCGCCGGGCTGCCCTGACCCTGCGACTGCGGCATGGCCTGGGACTCGAAGGCGGTGGACTTCGACTGCTCCTGACCGCGCTCGGCGGCCTCGGAACGCTCCTGCTGACTGCCGGATTTGCGGTTCTTGTTCTTGGCCATGGTGCTGCCTCCTGTGGGGGAACTCGGGGCCAGGGCCGCTGCCAGACTCACACAGAAGAACAAAGGTCGCATTTCGGATCATTACCGTGCGTGACGGACTGGTCACGCACCAATCCGCCACGCCGATGATCGAGTTCCGGTGCTCAACCCTTGCGCGGTCGGGCAGACTCGAAGGAAACCCGAAGTTCATTCGGTGATCTCGCGAACCCCGCTTCTGATTTCTTATTTCTTCGGCTTTTCCGTTCCCGAAAGAGGGTGGAACGCATGGACCGCTGCGTCGTCCTGGTGGATGCCGGTTACCTGCTCGGTGCCGCCGCGAGTCTGCTCGCCGGAGAACCGGCCCGTTCCCGCATCACCGTCGACCATGCCGCCCTGATCCAGGGGCTCCGCGAGCGCGCCGAGGCCGACACCCAGCAACCGCTCCTGCGCATCTACTGGTTCGACGGCGCCCCCGACCGGGTCCCGCAGCCCGAGCACCGCCGGCTGCGCGTAATGCCCAGGGTGACGGTCCGCCTCGGCGCCCTGACCCGCAGCGACGGCCGCTGGGCGCAGAAGGGCGTGGACGCCGCGATGCATGCCGAGCTGACCGAACTGGCCCGCAACCGCGCCTGCTCGGACGTGGTCCTCGTGACCGGCGACGGAGATCTGCTGCCCGGTCTGATGTCCGCCAAGGAACACGGCGTCGCCGTCCACCTGTGGGCCGTGCAGGCCGCCGACGGCGACTACAACCAGTCCGAGGACCTGGTCGCCGAGGCCGACGAGCGCCGGGTGCTCGACCGCGCCTGGATCACCCGCGCGGTGCGCGCGAGGGACCTCACCGGCATCTGCGCCCCCGCCCCCGCCCCCCGCCCCGAGATCGCCGCGATCCTCTCCGCCCCGCTGCCCGAGTCGGCGCTCGCCGCCTCCGCCGAGCGGGCCGCCGAGGCGCAGGCCGCCGCGGTGCGAGCCGGCGCCGCGCCCGCCGAGGCCCCGAGCGAGAACGGCGCCGCCGTGCCCGCCCCGACCGGCGCCAAGGGCGTACCGACGCCGAAGGACCTCGCCTCCCTGCGGGCTCCCGGCGCCGCCGCCGCGCCGGCCCCGCCGGCCTCCGCGACCCTGCGCTGGTCCTCCGACAAGGGCTGGGTGGAGCGCCCCGGCTCCGCGCTCGGCGAGTCGCCCGAGACCGCGTCCCTGCCGACGCTCGCCCAGCTCACCAGCGCCGAACAGCGCTGGGCCGACCGCGAGGAGGACATCACCACCGTCGGCGGCGACCCCTACGAGGTCGGCCAGGTCTTCGCCCGGCGCTGGATGGAGCGCCTGCCCGAGCCCTCGCACGTGCAGAAGCTGTCCACGATGTACCCGCGCATCCCGCACCGCATCGACGGTGAACTCCTGCGCTACGCCGCCCGGTTCGGCCTCCTCGCGCACAAGGACGACCAGATCGACGAGCACGACAGGTACGCGATCCGGGCCGGGTTCTGGCGCGAGATCGACGTGCGGGCGGCCGCCGAGCGCCAGCCCGCCGGCGAGTAGCGCGACGATACGGGGGCGGCGTGCGGCCGCCCCCGGGACCGGGCGGCGCCCGGGACCCCTTAGGCTCGTTCTCCGTGAGTACCGGCGCAGCAGCGGCACGGGCCGGCACCGTTTGCACGGTGCGGGGCCTGGTCAAGACGTACCCCGCGGCGCGGGGCAGGCGAGGTGCGCCCGGTACCCCCGAGGTCCGCGCCACCGACGGGATCAGCCTGGATGTGCGGGGCGGCGAGATCTTCGGACTGCTCGGCCCCAACGGCGCCGGAAAATCCACCCTCGTACGCCAGCTGACCGGGCTCATGCGCCCCGACGCCGGCTCCGTCGACGTACTCGGGCACGATCTGGTCCGCCACCCCGAACGTGCGGCCCGCCTCATCGCGCACCTCGGTCAGGAGTCCACCGCCCTGGACGAACTGACCGTCTCGCTCGCCGCCGAGACCACCGGCCGGCTGCGCGGACTCACGCTGCGCGAGGCACGCGCCGAGCGCGACGCCGTTCTGGCCGAACTCGGCCTTGACGACATCGCCGGACGCCCGCTCAAGAAGCTCTCCGGCGGCCAGCGCCGCCTGGCCTGCTTCGCCGCCGCCCTCGTCGGCGAGCGGCCCGTCCTGGTCCTGGACGAGCCCACCACCGGCATGGACCCGGTGGCCCGGCGCGCCGTGTGGGCCGCCGTCGACCGGCGCAGGTCCGAACGCGGCGCGACCGTCGTGCTCGTCACCCACAACGTCATCGAGGCCGAGACCGTGCTCGACCGGGTCGCCGTGATCGAACGCGGCAGGGTCATCGCCTGCGACACCCCCGCCGGACTGAAGGCGCGCGTCGCCGACGAGGTGCGGGTCGAGCTCGTGTGGCGCGACCGGGCCCCCGTCGAGGTCCCCGAGGTCGCCGCGCTGCGCGCCGGCGCCCAGGAGTCCGGCCGGCGCTGGACGCTGCGGCTCAGCCCCGAGCGGGCCAGGGCCGCCGTCGCCACCGTCACCGGTGGGCCCGCCTTCGCCGCACTCGACGACTTCACCCTGGCCACGCCGAGCCTGGAAGACGTCTACCTGGCCCTCGGCGGCCGCACGGAAGGGCTGGTGAAGGCGTGAGCGCCATTCCCCTGGAGAGCGCCGTCGAGACGGCCCAAGGGCGGGCCGCTGCCACGAGCGGCGCCCCCGCCGACGGCGCCGCCGGGCTCCCCGGCACCGCGCACGCGGCCCCCCTCGCCCCCCGGGCCCGGCTGCTGCCCGCACTCGCCGCCGTCTACCGCGCCCAGCTCTCACGGGCCCGGGTCTCGCGCATCCCGCTGCTCTTCGTGGCGACCTTCCAGTCCGTCGGCATCATGATCCTCATGCGCGGGGTGGTGGACGGCGGCAGCGAGGCCCGTGCGGTGGTCGCCGGGTCGAGCGTGCTGGTCGTCGCCTTCGTCGCGCTCAACCTGCTCGCCCAGTACTTCGGCCGGCTGCGCGCCGACGGCGGCCTCGACCACTACGCGACGCTGCCCGTGCCGCCCGCCTCCGTGGTCCTCGGCACGGCCGCCGCGTACGCCTCCTTCACCGTGCCCGGCACCGCCGTCACGGCCGTGTTCGGCTGCGTCCTGTTCGGGCTCCCGATGGGGCACCTGTGGATCCTGGCCGCGGTGGTCCCGCTCGCCGGAGCCGCCCTGTCCGGGCTCGGCGCGGCCCTCGGGCTCCTCGCGCCCCGCCAGGAACTCGCCACCCTCTTCGGTCAGTTGGGGATGTCGGCGGCGCTGCTGCTCGGCGTGCTCCCGGCCGGCCGGATGCCCGGCCCCATCGCGTACGCCCGTGATCTGCTGCCCTCCACCTACGGTGTGGAGGCCTTCGCGCACAGCTTCGACGCGCACCCCGACTGGGGTCTGGTCGGGCTCGACCTCGGTGTGTGCGCGGCCGTCGGCGTCGTCTCGCTCGCCGCGGCGGCGTGGGCCTACCGCCGGGCAGCGGTCCGGTGAGGCGGCGCACAGACACGCCTGGCACGATGTCAGGGTGACCGCACCTCTGACACCGCCCCATCAGCAGCCCCCGGGCGACGACCCGTGGCAGACGCACGCCGTGGGCCTTGAGCCCGGACTCGTCGAGGAGGCGCCCGCCTTGAAGAAGGACCTGCGGGACGCGGTGATCGTCGCCGTCGCGGTGACGGTGGCCGGAGTGGCGCTCGGACTGCTGTGGCTCTGGCTGGCGCCGCGGGTGCCGCTGATCGCCGACGACAAGGCCGTCTTCCTCAAGGACACCGAGGGCGAGGAGGCGATCGGCGGCGACGGAACGTTCATCCTGCTCGCGCTCGGCCTCGGCGTCCTCAGCGCCGGCGCGGTCTTCCTGTTCCGCAAAAGCGGCGGCATCCCCGTCGTGGTCGCTCTCGCGGTCGGCGCGCTGCTCGGCTCCGTGCTCGCCTGGCGCCTGGGCATCTGGCTCGGGCCCCAGCAGGACGTGGTGGCGGCCGCGAAGGCGGCCGGCAAGGGCGTCACCTTCGACGCCCCGCTGAAGCTCGACGCGAAGGGCGCGCTGCTGGCCTGGCCGGTCGCGGCGATGGCCGTGCACCTGGGTCTCACGGCGCTGTTCGGTCCGCGCGACCCGGAGCCGGTGTGGACCCCGGGCCCGATGGACGAGATCGGCCCCCTCGAACCCGGGCCGCTCGACCCCGGGCCGCTCGACCCGGGACCGGCGGGCCCGCCCGGATCGCCGCGGCCGTAGGGCCGGGGCCGGGGACGGGCGGGGGAACGGTGCCTACGCGGGCCGCCTGCCGTGATTGGCCCGGCCCTTCTTGATGCGCCACTTTCGTTTGCGGGTCCGCTTCGACATGGGCGTACCTCCCGTCCTCGGGTTCTAGTCGAGGACGCGGGGTACGTCGAGCCCCTGGACGCGGCCGTGCCCGCGCATGAGGGGGCTTCTTGCCACACGGGTGCCCGCGCGCAGGGACTTCCCGGCATACGTGCGCGTGCCCGCGCACGCAGGAACTTCCTCGGATGCCTGTGCCTGCCCGCGCACGCGGGGCTTCCTGCCACACGCGGGCATGCACCGGCCACCTCGGGGGCCAGGACCGCCAGGGCCGCCTACGTGCGGCCGATGGGGGCCAGCACGGCCCCGGTCAGGGCCGCCAGGTCGGCGGGGGAGAGCTCGACCTCCAGGCCGCGCCGGCCCGCCGACACACAGATCGTGGCGTGCGCCGACGCGGAGTCGTCGAGGACCGTGCGCAGCTTCTTGCGCTGTCCGAGCGGCGAGATGCCGCCCCGCACATAGCCGGTGGTGCGCTCGGCGGCCGCCGGGTCGGCCATCGCCGCCCGCTTGCCGCCGACCGCCGAGGCCAGCGCCTTCAGGTCGAGCGAACCGGCCACCGGGACCACCGCCACCGTGAGCTCGCCGTCCACATCGGCGACCAGCGTCTTGAACACCCGCTCGGCGCCCACCCCGAGCGCCTGCGCCGCCTCCTCGCCGTACGAGGCGGCCGCCGGGTCGTGCGCGTAGGCGTGCACGGTGAACGCGGTGCCCGCCGCCGTCAGGGCCACCGTCGCCGGGGTGCCCGCGCTCTGCTGCTTCTTCTTGGCCAAGGCGGCCCTCCGGTCGGTCAGTTGGGGCTGGTCGGGCTGCGCGTGAGGTCCACCGCGGGGAGCGAGGGCAGATGGCGGATGACCGCGGTCTCCGCGCGCAGCAGTTGCAACTCCTCCCGCAGCCGGGTCGCGGTGTCGGGCGCCTGGAGGAGGCGCTGCCTGGCCGGGACGTCGAGGACCGCGGCCGCGGCGACCAGGTAGGACACGACCGAGGGCTCGTCGGGCAGGTCGGCGGTGCCGGCCAGCGAGCGCTCGCGGGCGCCCGCGAGCCGCTTCTGGTACGAGCGGAACGCGCGCAGCACCCCCTCGGCGAGCGCGCCCGCCTCCTCACCGGGCTCCTCGGGGACCTCCTCGTACTCGGCCGTCAGATACGGCCCGCTCGCGTCGACCGACAGGATGCGGATGCGGGTCGTGCCGGTGGCCAGCACCTCGAAGCTGCCGTCGGAGCGCTCCCGGATGGTGGCCGCGTCGGCGACGCAGCCCACCCGGTGGAACGCCTGGATGGGGTCGGTGCCGAACCCCGCCGCTGCGCCCTTCTCGGGCTGCGCGGTCTGGTCGGGAAGTCCGGGCCCGGTCGGCGCGACCTCCCGGCCGTCCCGGATCGCCACGACGGCGAAACGGCGCGGCTCGTCGCCGGCCTCGTCGTCGGGGCCCAGGGGGCCGGATGCGTCGGTGCCGGTCTTCAGCAGATCGCGCATCATGGCGCGATACCGCTCCTCGAAGATGTTCAGCGGCAGGACGAGCCCGGGGAACAGGACCGAGTTGAGCGGGAAGAGGGGGAGGCGTGCGGTGGTCACAACGCTCAAGCGTAATGGCCGTCGGACCGGGCTCGTCCGGGCTTGTGGCGCTCCCGCCCCCATGGCATGCCCGCGGCGACCTCGGTCCGTACGAACTCGCGCAGTTCGAGGAACTGGCCCAGCGGATCCGCCGCCAGGTGCAGCCAGGGAAAAGACGTCGCGTAGGGCCCGATGCGCCGGAATTCCTCCAGCGTTTCCGGCCAGCGCCTGCGCACGACCAGGACGTAGGCGAGCAGGTTGCGCACCTCGGCGGGCCAGGGGTCGCCCGGATCGTAGGCGGCGGACAGTTCGATGCCGAGATCGGCCGCCGCGTCGATCCGCTCGTACGGGATGCTGTGGCCCCCGCCGCCCACCAGATAGGCGAAGGCCGCGCGGGCCGGGAGCGCGCGGATCAGGGAACCGGGCAGCGAGTCCTCGGCGGCCCGCTCGGCGAAGTCGAAGCACTCACGGTGCGAGCCGTACCACTGGGCCGAGAGGTACTGGAGCGCTGCCACATGGCAGCCGTAGTGGTGCGAGG
This sequence comes from Streptomyces sp. NPDC048416, assembly GCF_043200435.1. Taxonomy (NCBI): domain Bacteria; kingdom Bacillati; phylum Actinomycetota; class Actinomycetes; order Kitasatosporales; family Streptomycetaceae; genus Streptomyces; species Streptomyces sp. NPDC048416. The sequence goes on along the minus strand of NZ_JBICXU010000009.1, from coordinate 187,269 downwards.
AACGGCGTATGGCCTCGCCCCACAGTTCCTCGAAGACGGTGTGCGAGGCATGGGTGCCGCGGGCGTGGTCCAGGGCGATCCGCCACGGCACGGGGTCGGCGGGGTCGCCCTCGGCCGCCGAGTGGATCAGCGGGGCCACGTCGCGCAGCCGCTCGGCCCGCGCGGGCGAGCCCCAGGCCTTGACGATCGCGAGCTCGGCCTTGACCAGCAGCGCGTCCGGGTCGCGGGGCGCGGCGGCCAGCCAGTGGGCGAGCCAGTCCGGTCTGCTCACCGCGAAGGCCGCGAGCCGCACCGTGTAGCGGTCGCGGTTCTCCCACTCGGCCAGTTCGCGGGTGGTGGCGAGCAGTTTCGCCGCCTCGTCGTACTCGCCGAGCGCGGCCGAGACCAGCGCCGGAGCGAGCCGGGCGTCGGGCGCGTCGAGCAGCACTTCTCGGCCATCGGGCAGCCCGGTGGCGAGAAGCGGGAGGTGCCTGGCCCGCCGTGCGGTGCGGAGCAGCGCGGATACGAATGTCATGGTGCGGACCATTGAAATCCGCAGGTGGGGGTGGCGCCAGGGGGCCACTGTGAAGCTTCTGTATCGGTGGTGAGGGTTGTACGACACGGGGTCAAGGCCCGGCAAATTCAGCCGTCGTGGGCGTCGGGTGGAACCCGTGAAGACCTCGCGCACAGCCCGCGAAAAGCCTGCGGACGGCGCCCTGAACCCCACGGGTGACGAGCCCCGCCGCGGCGGGCCTCACCTCCTGCGCAGGAGCCGTGAGGCGCCCGCCGCCACCGTCGTCGCCAGGATCCAGCCCAGCATGATCAGCAGGGCCGCCGCCCACTGCCAGGCGCCGGTCAGTTTCCAGTAGCCGTCCTGGCCCAGGTCGACCACCGGGATGAGGAGGTCGAGGGCGTAGAGCGCCGCGTTCCACTCGGGGTGCTCGTCGGCCTTGATCGGCCGGGGGTCGTAGTGCGAGAAGGCGAGCGTGCCGGCCGCCCACAGGATCGCCATCCACAGCGCGGCCCTGCCCGGCCGGTAGCCGTACGCCACCGTCAGGTCCTGGAGCACCCCCCAGGCCTTCCCGGCGAGCGGCAGCGTCTCGCGGCGTCTGCGCTGCTTGGCGAGCAGCACCTCACGGGCGTCCGCGTCCTCGCCGCCGGCCCGCAGCACACCGGCCAGCCGCTCATAGGGTTCGGGCCCGTACTCGGGGGTCGCCGCGTTCACCCAGTCGAGCCGCTGGGCCAGCGTGAAGGTGCCGATCGGGATGAGGTTTTCGTAGCTGAAGCCGTTCATCGTGAGATGGCCCGGCCCCGGCCAGCTGTCCGCCATGTCGACCAGGTTCACCACCCGGGCCCCGGAGAGCACCACCTTGCCGCGCTCGGGGCGCTGGCCGGTGAAGCGCAGCTCCGGCGTCTGGATGCGGCGCAGCGACAGCTCCTGCGACTCGCCGAGGACGACGCGGGACTGTGCCAGGTCCACCGCGTCCCCGAACCGCCCGTCGTCGAGGCGGAGCCCGCCCCGGCATTCGAACGGCTGGATAAGGGTGCCCCGGACGGGTGTGTTGGTGTAGTTCGTCCCGTACGGAGGGGTGGTGGCCAGCTGGTTGCCGCCGCTCGGGTAGACGGCCGCCGAGGTCAGATACAGGGTGCGCTCGACGATGAGCTGCGGCGCGTTGAGCGCCCGTCCTCCGTCGGGGTTGATCAGCCTGCTGCCGCGCAGGCTCAGCGTCACGCCGACCTTCGCGGCACGCAGGCTCAGCTCCCCGTACGACTCGATCAGGTCGGCCTGGAGGTCCTGCGCGACCATAAGCCCGTCCGCCGCGATGGAGCGCCCGTTGCGGTCGGCGTGCACCACGGCCTGGCTGAGCAGCAGATCGGTGCCGATGTGCGCGTCGGTCAGGCGGATGCCGCCCGCGACCCGGCAGCGCGGCAGATGCAGATCGCCCTCGGTGGTCAGCCGGGCCGCCTCGATGCGCGGAATCGAGCAGCTTGCCATGCGGACCGAGGTGAAGTGGGCCTCGGGGAGCAGGAGTTCGTTCTCGAAGCGGCAGCCGGTCAGCTCGACGTACGGAGTGATCGTGCCGCCCGACAGGTTGAGCGTGCCGGTGATCTGCACCCCGGTGAGCTTGAGCGCGGCGACCCGGCCCGGCAGCGCCGGCGGGCCACTGAGCAGCAGCAGCGCCACCACCCTGGCCCGCACGCTGCGCTCGGGGCTCCAGGGGCGCGCCGCGAACGGGTCGTCGCGCACCGGATTGCGCGTACGCAGATCGTAGGTACTGCCGTTGCGGAAGGCCTGCCACATGCCCAGCTCCGCCGGACTGAGCCAGTCCGGTGCCTCCCCCAGATCGGGCGCTTCGGTCAATGCCGTCCCCCTCGCCGTCCACCCTGACAGGAGGAACGCTAGTGGCCAGGAGTGACAGGGGGTGACGCCCGGGTTGCGTATCAGCCACTGATACAGGCGTCCAGTGCTCTGGAGGCGTCTGAGAGAATTGGATACGTGATCTCCCGAATCGATCTGCGCGGCAACACCCTCCCCGAGGGTGGCGCCCTGCGCGACCTGCTGCCCCGTGCCGAGTTCGACGTGGAAGCCGCCCTGGACAAGGTGCGGCCCATCTGCGAGGACGTGCACCATCGTGGCACCGCGGCGCTCATCGAGTACGCGGAGCGGTTCGACGGCGTGAAGCTGGAGCGGGTCCGGGTGCCGGCCCGCGCGCTCAAGGAGGCTCTGGAACAGCTCGACCCGCAGGTCAGGGCCGCTCTGGAGGAGTCCGTGCGGCGCGCGAGGATCGTCCACCGCGCCCAGCGCAGGGCCGATCGCACCACCCAGGTCGTGCCCGGCGGTTCCGTGACCGAGAAGTGGGTGCCGGTCGAGCGCGTGGGCCTGTATGCGCCGGGCGGCCGCTCGGTCTACCCGTCCTCCGTGATCATGAACGTCGTCCCCGCCCAGGAGGCGGGCGTCGGCTCCATCGCGCTCGCCTCCCCTCCGCAGGCCGAGTTCGATGGCCTGCCGCACCCCACGATCCTCGCGGCATGCGCGCTGCTCGGCGTCGACGAGGTGTACGCGGTGGGCGGCGCCCAGGCCGTCGCGATGTTCGCGTACGGCACCGAGGGGCCCGACGGGTGCGCCCCGGCCAACATGGTCACGGGCCCCGGCAACATCTGGGTCGCCGCCGCCAAGCGCTACTTCACGGGCCGCATCGGCATCGACACCGAGGCAGGCCCGACCGAGATCGCCGTCCTCGCCGACGACACCGCCGACCCGGTGCACGTCGCCGCCGACCTGATCAGCCAGGCCGAGCACGACCCGCTCGCGGCCGCCGTCCTGGTCACCGACTCGCTCGCGCTCGTCGAAGCGGTCGAGAAGGAGCTGGAGCCGCAGGTCGCCGCCACCAAGCACATCGAGGACCGGATCAAGCCCGCGCTCGCCGGGCGCCAGTCCGCGATCGTCCTGGTCGATTCCCTTGAGGACGGCCTCAAGGTCGTCGACGCGTACGGCGCCGAGCACCTGGAGATCCAGACCGCCGACGCGGCGGCCGTCGCCGACCGGGTCCGCAACGCGGGCGCGATCTTCGTCGGCCCCTGGGCGCCGGTCTCGCTCGGCGACTACTGCGCAGGCTCCAACCATGTGCTGCCCACCGGCGGCTGCGCCTGCCACTCCTCGGGCCTGTCCGTGCAGTCCTTCCTGCGCGGCATCCACATCGTCGACTACACGCGCGACGCGCTCGCCGAGGTCGCCCACCACGTGGTGGCGCTCGCCGAGGCCGAGGACCTGCCGGCCCACGGAGCGGCCCTGAAGGCCCGATTCTCCTGGAAGGTGCCGAACGCATGACCACCATCGACGACCTTCCCGTACGGGACGAGCTGCGCGGCAAGTCCCCTTACGGCGCGCCCCAGTTGGACACCCCCGTCCAGCTGAACACCAACGAGAACCCGTACCCGCTGCCCGAGCCGCTGGTCGAGCGGATCGCCGAGCGGGTCGCCGAGGCGGCCCGGAGCCTGAACCGCTACCCGGACCGCGACGCGGTGGAACTGCGCACCGAGCTCGCGCGCTACCTCACCCGCACCGGCAAGCACCCGGTCGCGACCGGGAACGTGTGGGCGGCCAACGGCTCCAACGAGGTCATCCAGCAGCTGCTCCAGACCTTCGGCGGCCCCGGCCGCACCGCGATCGGCTTCGAGCCCTCGTACTCGATGCACGCCCTGATCGCCCGCGGCACCGGCACCGGCTGGATCTCGGGGCCCCGCAACGAGGACTTCACCATCGACCTCGCCGCGGCCGAGCAGGCCATCGCCGAGCAGGCGCCGGACATCGTCTTCATCACCTCGCCCAACAACCCCACCGGCACCGCCGTGGCCGCCGAGACGGTCCTCGCGCTGTACGAGGCCGCCCAGGCGGCGAAGCCGTCGATGGTGATCGTGGACGAGGCGTACGTCGAGTTCAGCCACCGCGACTCGCTGCTCCCGCTCATCGAGGGCCGCCCGAACCTGGTCGTCTCACGCACCATGTCGAAGGCCTTCGGCGCGGCCGGGCTGCGCCTGGGCTACCTCGCCGCGCACCCCGCGGTGGTCGACGCCGTCCAGCTCGTACGCCTGCCCTACCACCTGTCGGCCGTCACCCAGGCGACCGCGCTCGCGGCCCTTGAGCACACGGACACCCTGCTCGGCTATGTCGAGCAGCTGAAGGACGAGCGGGACCGGCTGGTCGCCGAGCTGCGGGCGATCGGCTACGAGGTGACCGAGTCGGATGCCAACTTCGTCCAGTTCGGCCGCTTCGACGACAGCCACACCACCTGGCAGCGGATCCTCGACCGGGGCGTCCTGGTCCGCGACAACGGAGTGCCGGAATGGCTGCGGGTCACCGCGGGCACCCCGGCCGAGAACGACGCGTTCCTCGACGCGGTCCGTCAACTCAAGAAGGAGCAGAGCGCATGAGCCGCGTCGGCAGGGTGGAACGCACCACCAAGGAGACGTCCGTCCTCGTCGAGATCGACCTCGACGGCAGCGGAAAGGTCGATGTGTCGACCGGGGTCGGCTTCTACGACCACATGCTCGACCAGCTCGGCCGCCACGGCCTGTTCGACCTCACGGTCAAGACCGACGGCGATCTGCACATCGACACCCACCACACCATCGAGGACACCGCGCTCGCGCTCGGCGCCGCCTTCAAGCAGGCCCTCGGCGACAAGGTCGGCATCTACCGCTTCGGCAACTGCACCGTCCCGCTGGACGAATCGCTCGCCCAGGTGACCGTCGACCTGTCGGGCCGCCCCTACCTCGTGCACACCGAGCCCGAGAACATGGCGCCGATGATCGGTGAGTACGACACGACGATGACCCGGCACATCTTCGAGTCCTTCGTGGCCCAGGCGCAGGTCGCGCTGCACATCCACGTACCGTACGGACGCAACGCCCACCACATCGTGGAGTGCCAGTTCAAGGCGCTCGCCCGGGCGCTGCGCTACGCCTCCGAGCGGGACCCGCGTGCCGCCGGAATCCTTCCTTCCACCAAGGGTGCCCTGTAAGCATGAACGGTCTCAACTCCATCCTGATCCTGCTCGGCCTCTTCCTGGTGGGCGGGATCATCTCCTTCGTCAAGCAGGGGATGCCGAAGAGCCTGATCGTGCTCCTGTCCTTCGGCGCCGTGATGTGCCTGGCCGCGGGCATCCTGCGACTGGACGTGTGGTCATGAGCGCGCCCGCCAAGAAGGTCGTCGTCCTCGACTACGGATTCGGCAACGTCCGCTCCGCCGAGCGGGCGCTTGCCCATGTCGGCGCGGACGTGGAGATCACCCGCGACTACGACCGGGCCATGAACGCCGACGGGCTGCTCGTGCCCGGCGTCGGGGCGTTCTCCGCCTGCATGACGGGACTGCGCGAGGCCCGCGGCGACTGGATCGTGGGGCGCAGGCTGTCCGGTGGCCGCCCGGTCATGGGCATCTGCGTCGGCATGCAGATCCTCTTCGAGCGCGGCATCGAGCACGGTGTGGAGAGCGAGGGCCTGGACGAGTGGCCCGGCGTGGTCGAGCCGCTGAACGCGCCGATCGTGCCGCACATGGGCTGGAACACCGTGAAGGCGCCCGAGGACAGCGAGCTGTTCGCCGGCCTGGACGCCGAGGCCCGCTTCTACTTCGTGCACTCCTACGCCGTGCGCGACTGGAGCCTCGAAGTCACCAACCCCAAGATCCGTGCCCCCAGGGTCAGTTGGGCCACCCACGGCGAGCCGTTCGTCGCCGCGGTGGAGAACGGCGCCCTGTGGGCCACCCAGTTCCACCCCGAGAAGTCCGGCGATGCCGGAGCCCAGCTGCTCACCAACTGGATCGGAACCCTGTGATGGCTGCCCCGCTCGAACTCCTTCCTGCCGTCGACGTCCGCGACGGCCAGGCCGTCCGGCTCGTCCACGGCGAGTCCGGCTCCGAGACCTCCTACGGCTCACCCCTCCAGGCGGCCCTCGCCTGGCAGCGCTCCGGCGCCGAGTGGCTGCACCTGGTCGACCTCGACGCGGCGTTCGGCACCGGTGACAACCGGGCGCTGATCGCCGAGGTCGCCGGCGCCATGGACATCAAGGTCGAACTCTCCGGCGGCATCCGCGACGACGCCTCCCTTGAGGCCGCCCTCGCCACCGGCTGCACCCGCGTCAACCTCGGCACCGCCGCCCTGGAGACCCCCGAGTGGGTCGCCAAGGTCATCGCCGAGTACGGCGACAGGATCGCGGTCGGCCTCGACGTGCGCGGCACCACCCTGCGCGGCCGGGGCTGGACCCGCGACGGCGGCGATCTGTACGAGACCCTGGCGCGCCTGGACTCCGAGGGCTGCGCGCGCTACGTCGTCACCGACATCGCCAAGGACGGCACGCTGACCGGCCCCAACCTGGAGCTCCTGAAGAACGTCTGCGCCGCCACCGACAAGCCGGTCGTGGCGTCCGGCGGCGTCTCCTCCCTCGACGACCTGCGCGCGATCTCCGGCCTGGTCCCGCTCGGCGTGGAGGGTGCGATCGTCGGCAAGGCCCTGTACGCGAAGGCGTTCACGCTGGAAGAGGCACTGAAGGCGGTCGCGGCATGAGTGACGCGATCCGCAAGATCTCCTCCGGCACCCCCTGGGAGGACCGCTTCGGCTACTCGCGCGCCGTCGAACTCCCCAACGGCCTGGTCCTGGTGTCCGCCTGCATGTCGACGGTCAACGGCCGCATCGACGAGGGCGGCCCCTACCAGCAGGCCGTCACCGCGTTCGGCGTCGCCATCAAGTCCCTGGAATCCGTGGGCCTGGGCCGCCAGGACGTGGTCCGCACCCGGATGTACATCTCGCACGCCCGCGACGTCGACGAGGTGGGCCGCGCCCACAAGGAACTCTTCGACGACGTGCGCCCCGCCTCCTCGATGCTGATCGTGGCCGGGTTCGTCGACCCCAGCCTGGTCGTCGAGGTCGAGGTCGAGGCATACCGGGGAGGTACGGGAGCATGACCCTCGCGGTACGCGTGATCCCCTGCCTGGACGTGGAGGGCGGCCGGGTCGTCAAGGGCGTCAACTTCCAGAACCTGCGCGATGCGGGCGACCCGGTCGAGATGGCCAAGCTGTACGACGCCGAGGGCGCGGACGAGCTGACGTTCCTGGACATCACGGCGTCCTCGGGCAACCGCGAGACGACCTACGACGTGGTGCGCCGCACGGCCGAGCAGGTCTTCATCCCGCTCACCGTCGGCGGCGGCGTACGCAGCGCCGACGACGTCGACAAGCTGCTGCGGGCGGGCGCGGACAAGGTGGGCGTGAACACGGCCGCCATCGCCCGCCCCGACCTGATCCGCGAGATCGCCGAGCGCTTCGGCCGCCAGGTGCTCGTCCTGTCCGTCGACGCCCGCCGCACGGCGTCGGGCTCCTTCGAGGTGACGACCCACGGCGGCCGCAGGTCCGCCGGCATCGACGCGGTCGAATGGGCGCACCGGGCGGCCGAGTTGGGGGCCGGGGAGATCCTGCTCAACTCGATGGACGCGGACGGCACGAAGGACGGTTACGACACCGAGATGATCGCGGCGGTCCGCCGCCACGTCGGCGTCCCGGTGATCGCCTCGGGCGGCGCGGGCCGCCTGGAGCACTTCCCGCCGGCCATCGAGGCGGGCGCGGACGCGGTCCTGGCCGCCTCGGTCTTCCACTTCGGGGACCTGCGCATCGGCGAGGTCAAGAACACCCTGCGCGAGGCGGGCCACCCGGTCCGCTGAGCACGCCCAGCCTTGGGGCCCGGTACGCATCGCGGCGCGCCGGGCTCCGGGGCGGCAGCCTCCGGGGTCTGGGGCGGAGCCCCAGCGGAACAACCAGTCTCGCCCCACCACCCCCGGAGGGTTTCGGGAAGGGGCGGGGTGGGGAACGCACAGCCGAGCAGGCGGACGAGGCGGTCTCGCTGGTCAGCTACCACCTGCGCAAGCTCGCCGACCACGGCCTGATCGAAGAGGCCGAGTCGCAGGGCAAGGACGGGCGTGAGCGGTGGTGGCAGCCGAGTTTCGCAGGGGCTCAGCTTCCGGCATGGGGACTTCCAGGACGCACCCGAGAAGGCCGCAGCACACGCCTCGGTCACCCGGCTGATCTTCCAGCAGCGCAGCGAAAGCCATCTGCGTTACCTGGACGAGGTGCAGGCCTGGCGCGACGACTGGAGGAACGCCGCCTCCGGCTCCGGTTCCGTCGCCCGGCTCAACGCCCGCGAACTCGCCGTGCTCACCGACCACAGTCTCGCCCTGATCAGGACGTACGACGAACAGGGCCGGGCGGCCGAGGTGAGCGGCTACACCGAAGGGCGCGAGAACGTCGCCCTGCATCTGTACGGCTTCCGCTTCCGCGCCTGACACCGACGCATCGCATGCGCCGTGCCTGAAAGGACCCGCGTATGAGCGCCACCCTGACGGCCCCGGCCCCCGCGCGCCCCGCCCACCGCGACGGCAACGTGCTGCGCTGGCTCGCCGCGTACACGTCCTCGCTCGTCGGCGACAGCGTGTACTACATGGCCCTTGCCTGGGCCGCGGCCCGCTCCGGGAGCGCGGGGCAGGCCGGGCTCGTGCTCGCCGTCGGCGCCGTACCCAGGGCGCTGCTCATGCTCGGCGGGGGAGTGATCGCCGACCGGTTCGGGCCGCGCCGGGTCGTCATCGGCAGCGACGCCGCCCGCAGCGTGATCATCCTGGGCATGGCCGCGACGCTGCTCGTCACGGGGCCCACGCTGTGGCTGCTCATCGTGCTCGCCCTCATCTTCGGCGCCGTGGACGCGGTGCTGCTGCCCGCCCTCGGTGCGCTGCCGCCCAGGATCACCGGCCCCGGCGAACTCGCCCGGGTGCAGGGCCTCAAGGGGCTCGCCGCGCGGATCGCCAACATCACCGGAGCCCCGCTCGGCGGTCTCGCCGTGGCGCTCGGCGGTACCGCGGCCACCTTCGCCGTGGCGGGCGCCCTGTTCGCGGTCTCGACCCTGCTGCTCGTACGGGTCCGCATCGCCCGGCTCGACGACGACGGGCCCAAGGCGAAGGAGTCCCCGCTGCGCGAACTCCTCGACGGGCTGCGCTACATCCGCGGCCACCGGCTGCTCGCCCCGCTGATGCTGGTGGTGGCCGTCGGGGAGCTGGGCTTCTCGGCGCCGCTCAACATCGGGCTCACGCTGCTCGCGAAGGAGCGGGCCTGGGGCGCGGCCGGCATGGGGTGGATCGTCGCGGCGTTCGGGGCCGGCGCGGGGGCCGCCTCACTGCTGCTGTCCCTGCGCGGCCGCATACCCCGCGCCGGACTCGTCCTGCCGGTCTCCCTGCTCGGCGGCACGACAGCCATCGCGGCCCTCGCGTACGCCCCCTCGGTGGCTCTGGCCGCCGTCGCCGGGATCTTCATCGGGCTGCTCGCCGGGCTGAGCGGGGCCCTGTGCGGGGCGCTGATGCAGACGGCCACGGAGCCCGCCTACCTCGGCCGGGTCACGGCGGTCGCCTCCCTGTTCACGATGGGCGTCGCGCCGCTCGGCTATCCGCTGGCGGGCGCGGCCATCGGCGCCTGGGGCACCACGCCGGTGTTCCTGGCCGGCGCAGGCGTGTGCGCGACGGGCGCCGCGACCGGGCTGGCCTCGCGCCACCTGCGCCGCGCCGAACTCCCGCGCTGAGCCGCCCGCCGAGACACCCCCTAAATCCCGAGCTTCGCCTCCAGCGCACGCGACGCCGCCTGCTTCTCGCCCTCGATCTCGACCTGCGCCGCCTCCTGACGCCCGTACGCGAACAGCGTCAGCTCACCCGGCTCGCCGGTGACCGTCACCACCGGGGTGCCCTTGTGCGCCACCGCCGTCTGGCCGTCGGGGCGGCGCAGCACGATACCCACCGGCGACCTGCGGCCCATCACACGGGCCGCCTTCTCCAGGCGGGACCACAGCGCGTCCGAGAACACCGGGTCGAGCTCGCGGGGCGTCCAGTCGGGCTGGGCCCGGCGGACGTCCTCGGCATGGACGTAGAACTCCAGCGCGTTGGCGCCCTCGTCGATCTGCTTGAGGCTGTACGGCGAGAACTTCGGCGGGCCGGTGCGGATCAGCTGGATCAGTTCCTCGTACGGCTTCCCGGCGAACTCCGCCTGCACCCGGTCGAGCCGGCTCTTCAGGGCCGGGATCACGAGCCCGCCGGCCGCGTCCAGGCGCCGCTCGCGCACCACGACGTGGGCCGCGAGTTCGCGGGCAGTCCAGCCCTCGCACAGGGTCGGCGCCTCGGGGCCCGCCGCCTCCAACAGGTCGGCGAGCAGAAGCCGTTCACGCTTGGCATGGGTCGACATGCCAGCCAGCGTACGGCCGTACGGGTCGTCCGGACAGTGGACGCACCGCCCGGCCGCCCCGCCGACCACGGCAGAATGGGGGGCATGACCAGCAATCTCGACCCCGCCATCGCCGCCCGCCTCAAGCGCGGCGCGGATGGTCTGGTCCCGGCCATCGCCCAGCAGTACGACACCGGCGAGGTGCTCATGCTCGGCTGGATGGACGACGAGGCCCTGCACCGCACCCTGACCACCGGCCGCTGCACCTACTGGTCGCGCAGCCGTCAGGAGTACTGGGTCAAGGGCGACACCTCCGGGCACGTCCAGCACGTGAAGTCGGTCGCCCTGGACTGCGACGCGGACACGCTCCTGGTCAAGGTCGACCAGGTGGGCGCCGCCTGCCACACCGGGGACCGCACCTGTTTCGACGCCGACGTACTCGACCTCGGGAAGTAGCAAGCAGTCATGGACCTCGACACCTTCCGCAAGCTAGCCGTGGACCGCCGCGTCATCCCCGTCCACCGCCGCCTCCTGGCCGACGGCGACACCCCGGTCGGCCTGTACCGCAAGCTCGCGGCCGAACGCCCGGGCACCTTCCTGCTGGAATCGGCCGAGAACGGGCGCACCTGGTCGCGGTACTCGTTCGTCGGCGTGCGCTCCGCCGCCACCCTCACCGTGCGCGACGGCGAGGCCCACTGGATCGGAACGCCGCCCGTCGGCGTCCCCACTTCGGGTGATCCGCTGGCCGCCCTGAAGGCCACCGTCGAGGCGCTGCACACCCCGCGCGACCTGGTCGCCCCGATGCCGCCCTTCACCGGCGGCATGGTCGGCTACCTCGGCTACGACATCGTGCGCCGCCTGGAGAAGATCGCCGAGCACGGCGGCGACGACCTGCGGCTCCCCGAGCTGACCATGCTGCTCACCTCCGACCTCGCGGTGCTGGACCACTGGGACGGCTCGGTCCTGCTGATCGCCAACGCGATCAACCACAACGACCTCGACACCGGCGTGGACGAGGCGTACGCGGACGCGGTGGCCCGGCTCGACGCGATGGAGGCCGACCTCGCGAAGCCCACCGAGTACGCGCCGGTCGCGCTGCCCGCCTCCGAGCTGCCCGAGTACACCGCACTGTGGGGCGGCGTCGAATACCAGGGCGCCGTCGAGGACATCAAGGAGCGGATCCGGGCCGGCGAGGCCTTCCAGGTGGTGCCCTCGCAGCGCTTCGAAACGCCGTGCGCGGCAAGCGCGTTGGACGTCTACCGGGTGCTGCGCGCCACCAACCCGTCGCCGTACATGTACCTGTTCCGCTTCGACGGGTTCGACGTCGTCGGATCGAGCCCCGAGGCGCTGGTCAAGGTCGAGGACGGCCGGGCCATGGTGCACCCGATCGCCGGGACCCGGCCGCGCGGCGCCACCCCGCAGCGCGACCAGGCGCTCGCCGACGAGCTCCTGGCCGACCCCAAGGAGCGCGCCGAGCACCTGATGCTCGTCGACCTCGGCCGCAACGACCTGGGCCGGGTGTGCGAGCCCGGCTCGGTGGAGGTCGTGGACTTCATGTCGGTCGAGCGGTACTCCCATGTGATGCACATCGTGTCGACGGTCACCGGCCGGGTCGCCGAGGGACGTACCGCGTTCGACGTCCTGACGGCGTGCTTCCCGGCCGGCACGCTCTCCGGCGCCCCCAAGCCCCGTGCGATGCAGATCATCGAGGAGCTGGAGCCGAGCCGCCGCGGGCTCTACGGCGGATGTGTCGGCTACCTCGACTTCGCCGGGGACTCCGACACCGCGATCGCGATCCGCACCGCGCTGCTGCGGGACGGCGTCGCGTACGTGCAGGCCGGAGCCGGTGTGGTCGCCGACTCGGACCCGGTCGCCGAGGACGACGAGTGCCGCAACAAGGCGGCCGCCGTCCTGCGCGCGGTAAACACAGCCAACCGCCTCGCCCCCTGACGCCCCCCGGGGCGCCCCCCCAGCCCGTCCACGGCCCGCACCGCCGACTCGCGCAGTTCCCCGCGGCCTTAGACCCCGGTCGGCTGCGGACCGTGCCGGCGTCTCGCGCAGTTCCTCGCGCCCCCAGGGCGTTCACGCGGAACGACCCGGCAGGCTCCGCCCCCCCAGGGGCGCGGGGAACTGCGCGAGTAGCGATCACGGTCCGCAGCCGACGACGGGTTACAGGGGCGCGGGGAACGGCGCGGGAGGGGGCCACGGTCCGCGGCCGACCGCGGGGGAGAGGGGCGCGGGGAACGGCGCCAGGTGGCCCCGGGTAAGACTCCGCCCCGGGCGCAGGCGATAGTGGAGTACGTGAGTGCCGCACCCGTACCCCAGCCCCGTGCCGAAGCAGCCGCGCCGTCCGCCCGCGGCGGCGGCCGCCGCACCCTGGCCGCCGCACTGCTCGCCGGCGCCGTCGGCGCCGCCGTCGTCCTCATGGCCTCCGGGCAGACCTGGGCCCACGGCAGCGCGGCCGTCGGCGGTGGCGCGCTGCCCCTGAAGGCCTCCGGCGGCGACATCACCGGCGTCCCCTCCGCCCTCGCGATCGTGGGCCTCGCCGCCCTCGTCGCGGTCTTCGCGGTGCGCGGCGCCGGCCGTGTCCTGGTCGCAGGACTGCTGACGCTCAGCGGCGCCGGAGCCGCCGCGTCGGCCTGGCTCGGCGTCAAGGACAGTGCCGCCCTGGACGAGAAGGCGGCCAAGGCGAGCGGCGACGCCGCCGCCACCGTCACCGCGGTCACCCACACCGGCTGGCCCTACGTCGCCGTCGTGGGCGGCGTCCTGCTGCTGCTCGCCGGGCTCCTGGCCCTGCGCTTCGGCAAGGCCTGGCCCGCGATGGGCGGCCGTTACGAGCGCGACGGCACCCCCCGCCCGCGCAAGGCGCGCACCGCGCCCGACCCCGAGCGCCCCGAAGAACTCTGGAAGGCGCTCGACCGCGGCGAGGACCCGACGCGCGAGAGCTGACCCCCGCACTCACGCACCCTTCGCGGTGCGGGACAATGAGAGCGAGCGTCGGGTCCGGCGCCCCGGTGGCGGCGACACGCCGTCGGCACCAGGGCCACCCGCGGCGCCCGCGCCGACCACGACGACGACCCACGGAAACACCTACGAGGAGCAACCCCCATGGCGAAGAGCGGCCACGGCCACACCCCGGCAGCATGGACCGGTGTCATCATTGCCTTCATCGGATTCTGCGTGACCTGCGTCTTCATAGTGGCCGCCAACCCGGTGGGCTTCTGGGCCGGCATCGCGCTCCTCGCCATCGCGGCCATCGTCGGCGGGGTCATGAAGATGGTCGGCCTCGGCACCCCGAAGGACACGCCCGAGATCAAGCGCATGCGGGACGACGCGGCCGCCAAGGTCCGCGCCCGTCTTGAGGCCCAGGCCGGCTGAACCCGACAGCCACCCTTGCGAGGCGCAGCCCCACCCGGGCTGCGCCTTTCGATGTGAACGGGGACAATCACCGCGTGGACGCAGCCCCGCCGTACCCCGCCCCGGCCCCGGCGCACCCGGCCGCCGCGACGGGCACACCCCTGCGCAGGCTCCTGGTGCCGCTCGCCACGCTCGGCGCGGTCGCCGCGGCCTTCACCTACGTGGGCCTGGTCGACCCCAACCGGCCCGGCCACTACCCGGTCTGCCCGCTGTACGGGTTCACCGGTGTCTACTGCCCGGGCTGCGGCGGGCTGCGCAGCGCGCACGACTTCATCACCGGGCACTTCGCCGCGGCCCTCGGCGCCAATGCGCCGGCCGTCGTCGGCTATCTGGTCTTCGCCGTGGGCTGGGCCCTGTGGGCGGTGCGCTCGGCCCGGGGTCTGCCCCCGCCGCGGTTCGCGCTGAGCGACCGCCAGTGGTGGCTCGTCGGAGCGGTCGTGCTGATCTTCTCGGTGGTCCGGAACCTGCCGTTCGGCTCAGTGATCGCACCGTGACTCCACCGGTGAAACCGCAGGTGACGTCCCACGTGCTGGGACGGGAGTCAACCGGATGTGATCCGTTCGCCCCGGGGCGGATACCATCGACATGGCTGATCGTGACCGTTCCGTACGGTCACCCTCGTCCTGACCGACATCACCGTCCCGGAAGGGGGCCGCTCGCGTGAGTGTGCTCGACGAGATCATCGAAGGCGTCCGCGCCGACCTCGGGGAGCGGCAGGCGCGTGTCAGCCTCGACGAGCTGAAGGAGCGCGCCGAGAAGGCGCCCCCGGCCCGTGACGGGGTGGCGGCCCTGCGCGGCGACGGCGTGAAGGTCATCTGCGAGGTCAAGCGCTCCAGCCCCTCCAAGGGCGCGCTCGCCGCCATCGCGGACCCCGCCGCGCTCGCCGCCGACTACGAGGCGGGCGGCGCGGCCGTCATCTCCGTGCTGACCGAGGAGCGCCGCTTCGGCGGCTCGCTCGCCGATCTGGAGGCCGTCCGCGCCAAGGTCGACGTCCCGATCCTGCGCAAGGACTTCATCGTCACCGCCTACCAGCTGTGGGAGGCCCGTGCGCACGGCGCCGACCTGGTGCTGCTCATCGTGGCGGCCCTCGACCAGCCGGCCCTGGTGTCGCTGATCGAGCGCGCCGAGTCGATCGGGCTCACCCCGCTGGTCGAGGTGCACGACGAGGACGAGGTCGAGCGGGCGGTCGAGGCCGGCGCCAAGATCATCGGCGTCAACGCGCGCAACCTCAAGGACCTCAAGGTCGACCGCACCACGTTCGACCGGGTCGCCCCGGAGATCCCGGACCACATCGTCAAGATCGCCGAGTCCGGCGTCCGCGGCCCGCACGACCTGATCGCGTACGCCAACGCCGGCGCCGACGCCGTGCTCGTCGGCGAGTCCCTGGTCACCGGCAAGGACCCGCGCGCGGCCGTCGCCGACCTCGTCGCGGCCGGCGCCCACCCCGCCCTGCGCCACGGGCGGAACTGACCCGTGCCCATCTCCGCCCGTCTCGCTCCCGGCTGCCGCCCGCGCGGCTGCCGCGCTCCGGCGCGCCGGGTGCACGGGCGGCGCGTGCGGTACGTGATCGGCTCCGAGCCGGGCCAGGTCAACGGCATGCGATGGCGCGGCGGCCCGAGCGCCGCGTGAGCCGAGCCCCGCAAGGGGCGCGGGGAGCTGCGCGACCAGCCACGACGGTCTGAAGTCGCGCTTCCACCTCATCACCTGCGGCGCCTGGGCGCAGCCGTGCCAACCAGCCGACCCAGGACCGGGGCCGCAAACGCCCCCGTGAGGTATCCGCATGCCCGACGAGAACGACTTCTTCGTACCCGACCCAGCAGGTCAAGTCCCCAGCGCCGAAGGGTACTTCGGCGCGTACGGCGGCAAGTTCATCCCCGAGGCGCTGGTCGCCGCGGTGGACGAGGTGGCCGTCGAGTACGACAAGGCCAAGCACGACCCCGCCTTCGCGGCCGAGCTCAACGAGCTCATGGTCAACTACACCGGCCGGCCCAGCGCCCTGACCGAGGTGCCCCGGTTCGCCGAACACGCGGGCGGCGCCCGGGTCTTCCTCAAGCGCGAAGACCTCAACCACACCGGCTCGCACAAGATCAACAACGTGCTCGGCCAGGCGCTGCTCACCAAGCGCATGGGCAAGACCCGCGTCATCGCCGAGACCGGCGCCGGCCAGCACGGCGTGGCCACCGCCACCGCCTGCGCCCTGTTCGGCCTCGACTGCACCATCTACATGGGCGAGATCGACACCCAGCGCCAGGCGCTGAACGTGGCCCGGATGCGCATGCTGGGCGCCGAGGTCATCCCCGTGAAGTCGGGCAGCCGCACCCTCAAGGACGCCATCAACGAGGCGTTCCGCGACTGGGTCGCCAACGTCGACCGCACCCACTACCTCTTCGGCACGGTCGCGGGCCCCCATCCCTTCCCCGCGATGGTGCGCGACTTCCACCGGGTGATCGGCGTCGAGGCCCGCCGCCAGATCCTGGCGCGGGCCGGCCGCCTGCCCGATGCCGCGGTCGCCTGCGTGGGCGGCGGCTCCAACGCGATCGGCCTCTTCCACGCCTTCATCCCGGACGCCTCCGTACGCCTCATCGGCTGCGAGCCCGCGGGCCACGGCGTGGAGAGCGGCGAGCACGCGGCGACCCTGACCGCGGGCGAGCCCGGCATCCTGCACGGCTCGCGCAGTTACGTCCTCCAGGACGACGAGGGCCAGATCACCGAGCCCTACTCGATCTCGGCGGGCCTGGACTACCCGGGCATCGGCCCCGAGCACTCCTACCTCAAGGACATCGGCCGCGGCGAGTACCGCGCGGTCACCGACGACGCGGCGATGCAGGCCCTGCGGCTGCTCTCGCGCACCGAGGGCATCATCCCGGCGATCGAGTCGGCGCACGCCCTCGCGGGCGCCCTCGACGTCGGCAAGGAGCTCGGCAAGGACGGGCTGATCGTGATCAACCTGTCCGGCCGCGGCGACAAGGACATGGACACCGCCGCGCGCTACTTCGGCCTGTACGGCACCGACGCCGAGGTGGCCGCCGACGCCGCGGGCCTCGCCGAGATCGAGGGAGACGCCAAGTGAGCGGCAACGTGACCCTGCTGGACGACACCCTCGCCCGCGCCAAGGCCGAGGACCGGGCCGCGCTCATCGCCTATCTGCCGGCCGGCTTCCCGACCGTCGACGGCGGCATCGAAGCGGTGAAGGCCGTCTTCGAGGGCGGCGCCGACATCGTCGAGGTGGGTCTGCCGCACAGCGACCCGGTCCTGGACGGCCCGGTCATCCAGACCGCCGACGACATCGCCCTCAAGGGCGGCGTGAGGATCGCCGACGTGCTGCGCACGGTCCGCGAGGCCCACGCGGCCACCGGCAAGCCGGTCCTGGTCATGACGTACTGGAACCCCGTCGACCGCTACGGCGTGGAGCGCTTCACCGCGGAACTCGCCGAGGCGGGCGGCGCGGGCTGCATCCTGCCCGACCTGCCGGTCCAGGAGTCCGCGGTGTGGCGCGAGCACGCCGAGAAGCACGGCCTCGGCACCGTCTTCGTGGTCGCCCCCAGCAGCAAGGACGCCCGCCTCGCCACGATCACGGCGGCCGGCTCCGGCTTCGTGTACGCGGCCTCCCTGATGGGCGTCACGGGCACCCGCGAGTCGGTCGGCGCCTCGGCCGAGGACCTGGTGCGCCGCACCCGGGCCACCACGGACCTCCCGGTCTGTGTGGGCCTCGGCGTCTCGAACGCGGTCCAGGCCGAGGAGGTCGCGGCCTTCGCCGACGGCGTGATCGTCGGCTCGGCCTTCGTCAAGCGCATGCTGGACGCCCCCGACCACGCCGCGGGTCTTGCGGCCGTACGGGAACTGGCGGCCGAGCTCGCCGAAGGCGTTCGCCGCACGCGCTAGCGCACGCATCGCACAGCTCACCCGTACGGGTGGAAGTGGGACCGGGGAGGCACGGGCGTGCCTCCCCGGTTCGTTGCTGCGGGTGTGAGTGACAAGAACCCCGATGCGAAAAGGGCCGCGCGCGACCGGCTCATCAAGGAACGCGAACAGCACAAGGCGGGCGAGCGGCGGCGACGGCAGCTGATCGTGGCCGGCGCCGTGGTGGGCGTGCTCGCGCTGGCCGCGGTGATCGGCGTGATCGCCGCCAACGCGGGCGGCGGCGACAGCGCCAAGAGCGCGAGCACCAGCGGCCCGGCCGTGGCTCCCACCGGAGCCGACGAGAAGGACAAGCTGGCCATCCCGGTCGGCGCCGCCGACGCGCCCTCCACGCTCACGGTGTGGGAGGACTTCCGCTGCCCGGCCTGCGCCATGTTCGAGAACGGCTTCAGGGCCACCATCCACGAGCTGGAGAAGAGCGGCCAGATCCGCGTCCAGTACCACCTCGCCACCCTCATCGACGACAAGACCCGCGGCGCCGGCTCGCTGCACGCTGCCAACGCGGCGGCCTGCGCGCAGGACGCCGGCAAGTTCACCGCGTACCACGACGTCCTCTACACCAACCAGCCCGACGAGACGGACGACGCCTACGCCGACAACAACAAGCTGCTCGACCTCGCCAAGAAGGTCCCGGGCCTCGACACCCCCGCCTTCCGCTCCTGCGTCGCCAGCGGCACGCACAACAGCTGGGTCGTGAAGTCCAACGAGGCGTTCCAGGCGGGCAAGTTCAACGGCACGCCGACAGTGCAGCTCAACGGCCAGTCGGTCTTCCCGGCCAAGGGCAGCGAGCAGATCACCCCGGCCAACCTGAAGAAGTGGGTCGCGCAGGCCAACAAGGGCAAGCACGCGGGCAGGGCCACGACCACCCCGGCGTCCTGAGCCCCGGATCTCTCGTTACTCATAAGTTGCCGGGCGGATTGCCGCTGCGCCCGCCCGGCACGGTAGCGTCGACCCTGCCATGGAACTTGCCTTCATCCCCAGCCCGTCGACCGGTGTGCTCCACCTCGGACCGATCCCGCTGCGCGGCTACGCCTTCTGCATCATCATCGGTGTCTTCGTCGCCGTCTGGTACGGCAACAAGCGGTGGGTCGCCCGCGGCGGCCGCCCCGGCACCGTCGCCGACATCGCCGTGTGGGCGGTGCCCTTCGGCCTGGTGGGAGGCCGGCTCTACCACGTCATCACCGACTACCAGCTGTACTTCGGCGAGGGCGAGGACTGGGTCGGCGCCTTCAAGATCTGGGAGGGCGGCCTCGGCATCTGGGGCGCGGTCGCGCTCGGCGCGGTCGGCGCCTGGATCGGCTGCCGCCGCCGGGGCATCCCGCTGCCCGCCTGGGCCGACGCGCTGGCGCCCGGTCTCGCCTTCGCCCAGGCGATCGGCCGCTGGGGCAACTGGTTCAACCAGGAGCTGTACGGCCGGCCGACCGACGTGCCCTGGGCGCTGAAGATCAGCGAGGGCCCGAACCGGATCGCGGGCACCTACCACCCGACGTTCCTGTACGAGTCGCTGTGGTGCCTCGGCGCCGGCTTCCTGATCATCTGGGCCGACCGCCGCTTCAAGCTGGGCCACGGCCGGGCGTTCGCGCTGTACGTCGCCACGTACTGCGTAGGCCGCTTCTGGATCGAGTACATGCGGGTCGACGAGGCCCACCACATCCTGGGCCTGCGTCTGAACGACTGGACGGCCGGCGGCGTCTTCCTGCTCGCCGTCGCCTACATGGTGATCTCGGCGAAGCTGAGCCCCGGCCGTGAGGAGATCGTCGAGCCGGGAGCGCAGGACGATGCGCCGGTGTCCCTGGACAAGTCCTCCGCCACGGGGGAGTCCTCGGACGACCCCGCCGCGCCGACGGACGAGCCCAGGGCGGAGTCGGTGGTCGCGGAGCCGGTCGCCTCTCAACCGGAGCCGAAGAAGGCCTGATCAGCCCCTCCGGCGTTTGACGAGCGGGGGCTCGGGGGCTGAGCCCCCGCGACCCTGGGCACCGCGACCACCTCGGCCGCCCCGGACAACTGCCGCCCGCCGCACGGCTACCCGTCGATCTCCACCCGGTACGGCATCGAGGTCGCGGCCCCCGGCCGCTGGACCGACAGCGCGGCCGCGCTGGACGCCCACGCCAGCGCGTCGGTCATCGGCCGGCCCTCGCCCAGCGCCACCGCGAGGGCGCCCACGAAGGTGTCGCCCGCGCCCGTCGTGTCCACGGCGGTGACCGGCGGAGCCAGCACCGCCACCGGCTCCTGCTGTGTCCTCGACGCGTACAGACAGCCCCGTGCGCCGAGGGTGATGACGACCTCGGGCACCTGGGTGAGCAGCGCGGCCGCGGCGCGTTCCGGGTCGCCCGAGATGCCGGTCAGCGTCGCCGCCTCGTGCTCGTTGGGCACCAACAGGTCGGTGACGGCGAGGAGTTCGTCCGGCAGCGGCTGGGCGGGCGCGGGGGTGAGGATCGTACGGACGCCGTTGCGCCGGGCCGCTTCGGCGCCTTCGAGGACCGCGCTCATCGGAAGTTCCAGCTGGAGCAGCAGCGACTGTGCCTCGGCGATGAGCGCCCGGTCGGCGTGGCTGAGCGAGGTCACGGAACCGTTGGCGCCGGGAATGACGACGATCGCGTTGCCGCCGTCGCCGTCGACCACGATGTGGGCGGTGCCCGAGGGGCCTTCGGTGGTGCGCAGCAGGTCGATGTCGACACCCGCGTGCTCCAAGGTGGTGCGCAGCCGGCCGCCGAACTCGTCCGTGCCGACCGCGCCGATCATCGCGACCTCCGCCCCGGCCCGGGCCGCGGCGACGGCCTGGTTGGCGCCCTTGCCGCCGGGAACGGTGCGGAACTCGTGGCCCGTGACGGTCTCGCCGCTGCGGGGCGCGGTCGTGACGTAGGCGACGAGGTCCATGTTGGTGCTGCCGAGCACGGTGATCCGGGTCATGCGGGGATTGTCTCCCGCGGGCGGCCGGATATGTGCCCGCGAGCGGGTGCGGCGCGTTCGGCGGGGCGGCGGCCCGCCGTGGCCCGCCGCGGCCCCGCGGAGGTCACCCTTAGTGAGCCCACCCTCACTAAGTAAGGCCTTGCTTGCTGGCGCGGCCCTTACATCGAGCGTAGTTTCGACGGTGTTGAGGGGGCGCGGGACGTGGATGGTGCCCGCTGCTGAACGCAAGGGGATAGCTGTGTCCATCATTGATACCGAAGCGACGCTGCACGAGGCGCACCGCGACAACCACACCCACCGCGATGTCAACGGTGGCTGGCTGCGCCCGGCCGTGTTCGGCGCGATGGACGGCCTGGTCTCCAACCTCGCTCTGATGACGGGCGTCGCGGGCGGCGCCGTCTCGCACCGGGCCATCGTCATCACCGGTCTGGCGGGCCTCGCGGCCGGAGCCTTCTCGATGGCGGCCGGCGAGTACACCTCCGTCGCCTCGCAGCGCGAGCTCGTGGAGGCCGAACTCGACGTCGAGCGGCGGGAGTTGCGCAAGCACCCGGCCGACGAGGAGCGTGAGCTCGCCGAGCTCTACATGTCGCGCGGCGTCCAGCCGGACCTCGCCCGTGAGGTCGCGCGGCAGCTGTCGCAGGACCCCGAGCAGGCGCTGGAGATCCACGCCCGCGAAGAGCTCGGCATCGACCCGTCCGACCTGCCCTCGCCCACCGTGGCCGCGGTGTCCTCCTTCGCCTCGTTCGCGCTCGGCGCGCTGCTGCCCCTGCTGCCGTACCTGCTGGGCGCGAGCGCGCTGTGGCCGGCGGTGCTGCTCGCGCTGATGGGTCTCTTCGGCTGCGGCGCGGTGGTCGCCAAGGTCACGGCCCGCTCGTGGTGGTTCAGCGGCGTGCGCCAGCTGGTTCTCGGCGGCGCGGCGGCCGCCCTGACCTTCGGCCTCGGCCACCTCTTCGACACCGCCATCGGCTGACCGGACGTCCGTCGCCCGAAGGGGCCGGTCATCACACGGGGGCGGGGCCACCACTGGCCCCGCCCCCGTGTGACGTACGTCCTGCGCGGTTCGCGCCCCCGCCCCGTAGAATGGCGGAGTATGCGAACGGCCACATAAGTAATCGTTACCCGGCGGTTTCACATCATTTGCCACCGGGCATAGGCCCGTACACACCCGAGAACCGCACGCCTGTGCGTCCCCGTGAGCAACGAAGCCCACGCCCCGGGTGTCCGCATGTTGGAATGGACTATCCGGTTCCCGAGATAGGTTCCATCATGTAACCTGCATCAAATTTTGCAGAGGGCCAGCGTCGTCCCTCGGTATCGCTTCCCCCACTTCACGCGCGGAAGCCCCCCATGCCACAACGACGACGGGAGAGCCGATGCGTTCCGACGCCTGGTCGCCCATGGACGGTCGCCCCGCCCAGCAGGGGATGTACGACCCCCGTAACGAGCACGACGCCTGTGGCGTCGGGTTCGTGGCCACCCTCACCGGTGTTGCCAGCCATGAGCTGGTCGAGCAGGCGCTGACCGTACTGCGCAATCTGGAACACCGCGGTGCCACCGGCTCCGAGCCCGACTCCGGAGACGGCGCCGGCATCCTGCTCCAGGTTCCCGACGCGTTCCTGCGCGAGGTCACGGACTTCGAGCTGCCCGAGGCCGGCTCCTACGCCGTCGGCATCGCCTTCCTGCCCCTCGAAGAGACCGACGATGCCGTCTCGCGGATCGAGACGATCGCCGCCGAAGAGGGGCTGACCGTCCTGGGCTGGCGCGAGGTGCCCGTCACCCCCGCCCTGCTCGGCAACGGCGCCCGCGCCACCATGCCCGCCTTCCGCCAGCTGTTCGTCACCGCGGGCGCCTCCCTGACGGAGTCCGAGGCGGGCCGGCCGACCGGTGTCGCGCTCGACCGCAAGGCCTTCGTGCTGCGCAAGCGCGCCGAGCGGGAGGCCGGTGTCTACTTCCCGTCGCTCTCCGCCCGCACCATCGTCTACAAGGGCATGCTGACCACCGGCCAGCTGGAGCCGTTCTTCCCGGACCTCTCCGACCGCCGCTGCGCCACCGCCGTCGCCCTCGTGCACTCGCGGTTCTCCACCAACACCTTCCCCTCCTGGCCGCTGGCCCACCCGTACCGCTTCGTCGCACACAACGGCGAGATCAACACGGTCAAGGGCAACCGCAACTGGATGGTGGCCCGCGAGTCCCAGCTCGCCTCCAACCTCTTCAACTCCGGCGCCGGCAAGATCGACCGGATCTTCCCCGTCTGCACGCCGGACGCCTCCGACTCGGCGTCCTTCGACGAGGTGCTGGAACTCCTCCACCTCGGCGGACGCTCGCTGCCCCACTCGGTCCTGATGATGGTCCCCGAGGCGTGGGAGAACCACGAGTCGATGGACCCGGCCCGCCGCGCCTTCTACCAGTTCCACTCCACGATGATGGAGCCCTGGGACGGCCCGGCCTGCATCACCTTCACCGACGGCGTCCAGGTCGGCGCGGTCCTCGACCGCAACGGTCTGCGCCCCGGCCGCTACTGGGTGACCGACGACGGCCTCGTCGTCCTGTCCTCCGAGGTCGGCGTCCTCGACATCGACCCCGCCAAGGTCGTCCGCAAGGGCCGCCTCCAGCCCGGCCGGATGTTCCTCGTCGACACCGCCGAGCACCGCATCATCGAGGACGACGAGATCAAGGCGTCCCTCGCCGCCGAGAACCCGTACCAGGAGTGGCTGGAAGCCGGCGAGATCGAGCTGGAGGACCTGCCCGAGCGTGAGCACATCGTGCACACCCACGCCTCGGTCACCCGCCGCCAGCAGACGTTCGGCTACACCGAGGAAGAGCTGCGCGTCATCCTCGCGCCGATGGCCCGCACCGCGGGTGAACCGCTCGGCTCCATGGGCACGGACTCGCCGATCGCCGCGCTCTCGGCGCGCCCCCGGCTGCTCTTCGACTACTTCACCCAGCTGTTCGCGCAGGTCACCAACCCGCCGCTGGACGCGATCCGCGAAGAGCTGGTCACCAGCCTGCGCTCCACGCTCGGCCCCCAGGGCAACCTGCTTGAGCCGACCGCGGCCTCCTGCCGCAGCGTCACGCTGCCCTTCCCGGTCATCGACAACGATGAGCTGGCCAAGCTGATCCACATCAACGCCGACGGCGACATGCCGGGCATGAAGGCCGCCACGCTGTCGGGCCTTTACCGGGTCTCCGGCGGCGGCGACGCGCTCGCCGCCCGCATCGACGCCATCTGCCAGGAGACCGACGCGGCGATCGAGGGCGGCGCCCGCCTGATCGTCCTGTCCGACCGGCACTCCGACGCCGAGCACGCGCCGATCCCCTCGCTGCTGCTCACCGCCGCCGTCCACCACCACCTCATCCGCACCAAGCAGCGCACCCAGGTGGGTCTGCTGGTGGAGGCCGGTGATGTGCGCGAGGTGCACCACGTCGCGCTGCTCATCGGATACGGCGCCGCAGCCGTCAACCCCTACCTCGCCATGGAGTCCGTCGAGGACCTGGTGCGGGCCGGCACGTTCATCGAGGGCCTTGAGCCCGAGCAGGCCATCCGCAACCTGATCTACGCGCTCGGCAAGGGCGTCCTGAAGGTCATGTCCAAGATGGGCATCTCCACGGTCGCCTCCTACCGCGGCGCGCAGGTCTTCGAGGCCGTCGGTCTCGACGAGGCCTTCGTGCAGAAGTACTTCATCGGCACCGCCACCAAGATCGGCGGCGCCGGTCTCGACATCGTCGCCAAGGAGGTCGCCGCCCGGCACGCCAAGGCCTACCCGGCCTCCGGCGTCCCCTCGGCGCACCGCGCCCTGGAGATCGGCGGCGAGTACCAGTGGCGCCGCGAGGGCGAGCCGCACCTGTTCGACCCGGAGACGGTCTTCCGCCTCCAGCACGCCACGCGCACCAAGCGGTACGACGTCTTCAAGCAGTACACGGACCGCGTGAACGAGCAGTCCGAGCGCCTGATGACGCTGCGCGGCCTGTTCGGTTTCACCAGTGGCCGGGAAGCGATCTCCATCGACGAGGTCGAGCCGGTCTCCGAGATCGTCAAGCGGTTCTCGACCGGCGCCATGTCGTACGGCTCCATCTCGCGCGAGGCCCACGAGACGCTGGCCATCGCCATGAACCAGCTGGGCGGCAAGTCCAACACCGGTGAGGGCGGCGAGGACGCGGACCGCCTGTACGACCCGGCGCGCCGCTCCGCCATCAAGCAGGTCGCCTCCGGCCGCTTCGGCGTCACCTCCGAGTACCTGGTCAACGCGGACGACATCCAGATCAAGATGGCGCAGGGCGCCAAGCCCGGCGAGGGCGGCCAGCTGCCCGGCCACAAGGTCTACCCGTGGGTCGCCAAGACCCGGCACTCCACCCCGGGCGTCGGCCTCATCTCGCCGCCGCCGCACCACGACATCTACTCCATCGAGGACCTGGCTCAGCTGATCCACGACCTCAAGAACGCCAACCCGGCGGCCCGCATCCACGTGAAGCTGGTCTCCGAGGTCGGCGTCGGCACGGTCGCCGCCGGTGTCTCCAAGGCACACGCGGACGTCGTCCTCATCTCCGGCCACGACGGCGGAACCGGTGCATCGCCGCTGACCAGCCTCAAGCACGCGGGCGGCCCCTGGGAGCTCGGCCTCGCCGAGACCCAGCAGACCCTGCTGCTCAACGGCCTGCGCGACCGCATCGTGGTGCAGACCGACGGCCAGCTCAAGACCGGCCGCGACGTCATCATCGCGGCCCTGCTGGGCGCCGAGGAGTTCGGTTTCGCGACCGCGCCGCTCGTCGTGTCCGGCTGCGTCATGATGCGTGTCTGCCACCTGGACACCTGCCCGGTCGGCATCGCCACCCAGAACCCGGTCCTGCGTGACCGTTTCTCCGGCAAGGCCGAATTCGTCGTGAACTTCTTCGAGTTCATCGCCGAGGAGGTCCGCGAGATCCTGGCCGAGCTCGGCTTCCGTACGATCGAGGAGGCCGTCGGCCACGCCGAACTCCTCGACACCGACCGGGCCGTGACCCACTGGAAGGCCCAGGGCCTCGACCTCGCGCCGCTGTTCCACGTGCCCGAGCTGCCCGAGGGCGCCGTGCGCCACGCGTTGATCGAGCAGGACCACGGTCTGGAGAAGGCGCTCGACAACGAGCTCATCAAGCTCGCCGCCGACGCCCTCGAAGCCGAGAGCGCCGAAGCCGCCCAGCCGGTCCGCGCGCAGATCGCGGTCCGCAACATCAACCGGACCGTGGGCACCATGCTCGGCCACGCGGTGACCAAGAAGTTCGGCGGCGCGGGCCTGCCCGACGACACCATCGACATCACCTTCACCGGCTCGGCGGGCCAGTCCTTCGGCGCCTTCCTGCCGCGCGGCGTGACCCTGCGCCTGGAGGGCGACGCCAACGACTACGTCGGCAAGGGCCTCTCCGGCGGCCGGGTCGTCGTCCGCCCCGACCGTGGCGCCGACCACCTCGCCGAGTACTCCACGATCGCGGGCAACACCATCGCGTACGGCGCGACCGGCGGCGAGCTGTTCCTGCGCGGCCGCACCGGCGAGCGCTTCTGCGTCCGCAACTCGGGCGCCACCGTCGTCTCGGAGGGCGTGGGCGACCACGGCTGCGAGTACATGACGGGCGGCACCGCGGTGGTACTCGGCGAGACCGGGCGCAACTTCGCGGCCGGCATGTCCGGTGGCATCGCGTACGTCATCGACCTCGACCGGGACAACGTCAACTCCGGGAACCTGGGCGCCATCGAGGCCCTGAGCGACACCGACAAGCAGTGGCTGCACGACGTCGTGCGCCGCCACTTCGAGGAGACGGCGTCCACGGTCGCCGAGAAGCTGCTGGCCGGCTGGTCCGTGCACGTGGACCGCTTCAGCAAGATCATCCCGACCACGTACAAGGCAGTGCTCGCCGCCAAGGACGCCGCTGAGCTCGCCGGTCTCTCCGAGCAGGAGACCACCGAGAAGATGATGGAGGCGGCGACCCATGGCTGACCCCAAGGGCTTCCTGACCACCGGACGCGAGGTCGCCAAGACCCGCCCGGTGGGTGAGCGAGTCAAGGACTGGAACGAGGTCTATGTTCCCGGTTCGCTGCTGCCGATCATCAGCAAGCAGGCCGGGCGCTGCATGGACTGCGGCATCCCGTTCTGCCACAACGGCTGTCCGCTCGGAAACCTCATCCCCGAGTGGAACGACTACGCCTACCGCGAGGACTGGCGGGCCGCGTCCGAGCGCCTGCACGCCACGAACAACTTCCCGGAGTTCACCGGGCGGCTGTGCCCGGCGCCCTGCGAGTCGGCGTGCGTGCTCGGCATCAACCAGCCCGCCGTCACCATCAAGAACGTCGAAGTCTCCATCATCGACAAGGCGTGGGACACGGGCGACGTCCGGCCGCAGGCGCCCGAGCGGCTGTCCGGCAAGACCGTCGCGGTCATCGGCTCGGGCCCGGCGGGCCTGGCCGCCGCCCAGCAGCTGACCCGGGCGGGACACACGGTCGCCGTGTACGAGCGCGCCGACCGCATCGGCGGCCTCCTTCGCTACGGCATCCCCGAGTTCAAGATGGAGAAGGTGCACATCAACCGCCGCATCGAGCAGATGCGCGCGGAGGGCACCAAGTTCCGCACCGAGGTCGAGATCGGCCGCGACATCGACGCCGCGAAGCTGCGCAAGCGCTACGACGCGGTCGTCATCGCGGCCGGCGCCACCGTCTCGCGCGACCTGCCGGTCCCGGGCCGCGAGCTGAACGGCATCCACTTCGCGATGGAGTACCTGCCGCTCTCGAACAAGGTGCAGGAGGGCGACTTCGTCACCCCGCCGATCACCGCCGCGGGCAAGCACGTCGTGGTCATCGGCGGCGGCGACACCGGCGCGGACTGCGTGGGCACCGCCCACCGCCAGGGCGCTGCCTCCGTCACCCAGCTGGAGATCATGCCGAGGCCGGGCGACGAGCGGAACCCGGGCCAGCCCTGGCCGACGTTCCCCATGCTCTACAAGGTGACCTCAGCGCACGAGGAGGGCGGCGAGCGGGTCTACTCCGTCTCCACCACCCACTTCGAGGGCGACGAGGACGGCAACGTCAAGGCGCTGCACCTGACCGAAGTCGAGTTCATCGACGGCAAGTTGACCCCGAAGCCCGGCACCGAGCGGTCCATCCCCGCACAGCTCGTCACCCTCGCCATGGGCTTCACCGGCACCGACCAGGCCAACGGCCTCGTCCAGCAGTTCGGCCTCGAACTGGACGCGCGGGGTAATGTGGCCCGTGACGCGGACTTCGCGACCAACGTCGACGGTGTGTTCGTCGCCGGTGACGCGGGCCGTGGCCAGTCCCTGATCGTCTGGGCGATCGCCGAGGGCCGCTCCGCGGCCCGGGGCGTCGACCGGTACCTGACCGGAGCGAGCGACCTGCCCGCGCCGATCCGCCCCACGGACCGTTCCCTGATGGTCTGACCCCTTGAACGTCCCGTACAACGACGTGCGGAACTGACCGACGCCCGCCCCACTGTCCCCGACCGGACGACTGGGCGGGCGTCGCGGCGTGTCCGGGCGCCCCGCCCCCTGTAGCGACCACCGGCCACCAACGCTTCAGTGGCCTTCCTCGCCTTCCTCGCCTTCCTCGCCGCCCTGCCCGGGCACCGATCGTGCGGGCCCTGCTGTTCCTCCTGCCCCGTCCGGCCATCGGACGTCGCATCCGCGGCGCGGACACTCCTGGCACAGTGGTGACGAACATCGTGACGGAGAGAGTGACTGACCATCAAAGGGGCGTGTCCTTATGAGTGTTGAGTTCCTGATCACCGCGTTCATCATCGTCGTCGCGCCGGGAACCGGCGCGGTCTACACCGTCGGCACGGGCCTGGCACGCGGGTTTCGCATGTCGGTCGTGGCGGCCTTCGGCTGCACCCTCGGGATCGTTCCGCATCTGGCCGCCGCGATCGCGGGTCTCGCCGCCATCCTGCACACCAGCGCCGTGGCCTTCGCGAGCTTCAAGTGGGCCGGAGTCGGCTATCTGCTCTTCCTCGCCTGGCAGACCCTGCGCGAGAAGGGCGCCATGAGAATGGACGCGCAGGGCGAGGACCAGCCGCAGGAGCGTTCGTCGGCGCAGATCACCTGGACGGCCATTCTGATCAACTTCCTCAACCCGAAGCTGTCCATGTTCTTCCTGGCGTTCCTGCCGCAGTTCGTCCCGGCCGGCAGCGCCAACTCCCTGCCGCACATGCTCGAACTCTCGGCCGTGTTCATGGCCATGACGTTCGTCGTGTTCGTGATCTACGGTGCCTTCGCCGCAGGCGTGCGCGACCACATCATCTCCCGCCCCAAGGTGCTGGCCTGGATGCGCCGTACGTTCGCCGTGGCCTTCGTCGGCCTGGGACTGAAGCTGGCCACCGCCACGCGCTGACCGCCGGCCGCGCGCACCACCCGGCCGCGCGCACCACCCGGCCGCGCGCACCACCCCGCCGTGCGCCTCCCCGCAGGAGCCTGGCCCCTCCAGCACACGCGAGTTGGCGTACGCTCGGCACTCCCGCCCACCGGGCGGCGAGTGAACGGAGACGAGGCGCATGGCCGCACTGTCCCTCCGGAAAGTGGAGGAGGCCGCGCCCGCGCTGGTCTCCCTCTACAAGAGCGCCGCCGCCTCCCTGGAAAGACACGGGCTCGACGACGAGACCGCCGCCGTGTACCTCGTCGTCGACCACTCGGGGTCCATGCGCCCGTACTTCAGGGACGGCAGCGTGCAGACGCTCGCCGACCGGGTGCTCGGCCTGTCGGCGCACCTCGACGACGACGGCCGGGTGCCGGTGGTCTTCTTCTCCACGGACATCGACGCCGAGACGGAGATCGCCCTGGAGAACCACCGGGGCCGCATCGAGCGGATCGTGGCCAACCTCGGGCACATGGGCAGGACCAACTACCACGTCGCCATGGACGCGGTCATCGACCATTACCTGGAGAGCGGCGCGAGCGCCCCCGCCCTCGTCGTCTTCCAGACGGACGGCGCCCCCAGCGGCAGGCTCGCCGCCGAACGCTACGTCTGCAAGGCGGCCACCCTGCCGATGTTCTGGCAGTTCATCGGCTTCGGCGATCCCCACAGCCACCAGTTCGACTTCCTGCGCAGGCTCGACGAGTTGGCCGTCCCCGACTACCGGTGTGTCGACAACGCCGGTTTCTTCGCCGCCGGGACCGACCCTCGGAAGATGACCGACGCCCAGCTGTACGACCTGCTGCTCGGCGAGTTCCCGCACTGGCTGCGCGCGGCACGGGCAGCGGGGATCGTACGGTGAGGACCCTGCGGGCCGCCGCGAGAACGGCCGTGCCGTGGAAGAACGGCGGCGGAGTGACCCGGAGCGTCGCCGCGCACCCCGAAGGCGCGGGGACCGCCGACTTCGCCTGGCGCGTCAGCCTCGCCGACGTAGGCGCGGACGGCCCCTTCTCGGGCTTCCCCGGCGTGGACCGGATCCTCACCGTCGTCGAGGGCGCCGGCATGGACCTCACGGTGGGCGGCCGACGCCGCCTGGTGGACGAACGGTTCGTACCCCAGCGCTTCCCGGGCGACGCCCCCACCGACTGCCGGCTCCTGGCCGGCCCCGTCGTCAACTTCAACGTGATGTTCCGCCGAGGCCGTCCCGAGCCGTCGGTCGCCGTCGTGCGCGGCGACCTGAACGTCCCGGGGCCCGCCCTGATCGTCGCCCTCGACGCACCCGCCGACGTGGACGGCGTACGCCTGGACCGCTACGACGCGGCGCTGACCGACCACGGCATCACACCGGTTCGGGCCGCGGGGCACATCGCCGTGGTCACCCTCCCTTTGCCGCCTTCCGGGCGCGAACTGCCCGGACCATGAGGTTTCCTGGAGCCATGACGATCCCGGAGACAGGCGAGACAGGCGAGACAGGCGAGACGGGCGAGACAGGCGCGGCAGGGGCCACGGCGGCCGGCTGGGCCCGGTTCCGCACGGCCGAGGCGCTGTTCGCGGCCGGCGTCGAGGCACGGTTCACGAAGTACAAGCACCATGTCCTCGCGACCCTGCGCAAGGACGGCTCGCCCCGGGTGACCGGTATCGAGGTGGAGTTCCAGGGCGACGACTTGTGGCTGGGCATGATGCCCGGCTCGATGAAGGCCCACGACCTGCGGCGCGACCCGCGTTTCTCGGTGCAGGCCAACCCGGGCCCGGACGCCGCGATGGCCGACGGCGACGTACGGGTCAGCGGCCGCGCCGTGGAGGTCACCGACCCCGCGGTGATGGCGCGCTTCGCCTCCCAGGTGGAGCCGCCCGAGCCCTTCCACCTCTTCCGCGCCGAACTGACCGAGGTCGTGCGCACCGACGTCGAGAACGACGACCTGGTGGTACGGGTCTGGCGGCCCGGCGCCGCCCTGCGCACCCTCAGACGCGGCAACGGCGACGGGGGAGTGCGCGAGGACGCCTGAGGGCGCGGGCCACGGCGGCCACCGTCACCCGGTCCTTCGACGCGCGCGAGTTTCCAGGAACGGACAGCCCGTTCCGGTCGAGCCACCCCACCGGCGTCGTCACGACGGCCCCGCCATGTCCCCCCGGCCACGCGGGTGTTCAGCCCGCGAGCACCTGCGCCCGGCAGTCGTCCGGTGTGCCCCAGGCGTCCCTGAGCGGGCGAGCCTTGCGCAGCCACAGCGACAGGTCGAGCTCCTGGGTGTACCCCACCGCGCCGTGCAGATGCAGCGCGGTGCGGGCGGCGGCGTACGCGGCCTCCCCGGCCGTCACCTTCGCCGCGGCCACCTCACCCGGCGCGAGCGACAACGCAGCACCGTAGAGCAGCGGCCGGGCGAACTCCACCGCCACCAGCGTGTCCGCGAGCCGGTGCTTGACCGCCTGGAACGCCCCGATCGGCTGCCCGAACTGGGTGCGCTGCTTGACGTACGCCACGGTCCGGCTCAGCAGCGCCTCGGCGAGCCCCACGCACTGCCCGGCCGTCGCGAGCCGCGCCCAGAGGACCGCGTGGGCGACCGCATCCGTCAACTGGGCGCCCCGGGCCAGCAGTTCACCGCCGGGCAGGGGCCTCGCAAGGCGCCGTGCCGGGTCGGTGGACGGCTGGAGGGGCCCGTGCCCCGGCGCGATCCGCACCTCGTGGTCCGTCGCGACGAGCACCACGTCCGCCGCGTCCGCGTCGAGCGCGTACGGACTCGCGCCCGGCACCAGGACGCTCGCCACACAGGTGCCCGACACGATGGAGGGCAGCAGCCGCTTGGCGGGTCCCTCCTCGCCCAGCTCCGCGAGGCGCGTCAGGAAAGCCGTCGCCGCCACCGTCTCGACGACCGGGCCCGGCACCGCGTGCCGCCCCAACTCCACGCAGGCCAGGGCGAGTTCCACGGGCAGCGGGCCGACGCCCTCGTACGCCCCGGGGGCCGCGAGCGCGAACACCCCGGCGTCGGCGAGCCGCGACCACAGGGCCCGGCCCGCCCCCGTGTCCCCCGCGCTCCAGGCCCGTACCGCCGAGGGAGTGCCGGCCGCGCTCAGCATCGCGTCGAGGGAGCGCGCGAAGTCGCGCTGGTCCGAGGTGGGCTGGAACCTCATCGGCGGCCCTTCGGGAGGCCGAGCAGCCGCTCGGCGATGATGTCGCGCTGGATCTCGTTCGTCCCCGCATAGATGGGGCCGGCCAGTGAGAAGACATGGCCCTCGGCCCAACTGCCGTGTGCCGGGGCCTCGTCGGCCGCGTCGGACAGCTCGCCGTGCGGCCCCAGCAGGTCGAGCGCGCACTCGTGCAGGGCGATGTCGTACCGCGACCAGAACACCTTGTTGAGGCTGGACTCGGCGCCGATCGTCTCGCCCGCCGCGAAGCGCGAGGCGTTCGCGCAGGTGAAGAGCTGATAGGCGCGCGCCCCGATCACCGCGTCCGCGACCCGGTCGCGCAGCGCGGTGTCCGCGGGATCGCCCGCCGTGCGCCACAGCTCCACGAGCCGCGCCGCAGAAGCGAGGAACCGGCCGGGGGAGCGCAGCATCAGGCCGCGCTCGTTGCCGGTCGTCGACATGGCGATCCGCCAGCCCGCGCCCACCTCGCCGATGACGTCCTGGTCGGGCACGAACACGTCGTCGAGGAAGAGTTCGGCGAAGGCGGGCTTGCCGTCGAGCCGCCCGATGGGCCGGACCGTGACGCCGGACGCCCGCAGGTCGAACATCAGATACGTCAGGCCCTGGTGGGGCCTCGGCGCGTCGGGATCCGTGCGGAAGATGCCGAAGGCCCGGTCGGCGAACGCGGCCCGCGACGACCAGGTCTTCTGCCCCGACAGCAGCCAACCTCCGTGGGTCCGCACGGCTTTGGAGCGCAGAGCGGCGAGGTCGGAGCCCGCATCCGGCTCGGACCACGCCTGCGCCCAGATCGTCGCGCCGCTCGCCATGCCGGGCAGGATCCGCGCCCGCTGCTCGGGCGTGCCGTGGTCGAACAGGGTCGGCGCGAGCAGGTTGATGCCGTTCTGCGAGACGCGCCCGGGGGCGCCCGCCGCGAAGTACTCCTCCTCGAAGACGAGCCAGTGGAAGATGTCCACGCCCCGGCCGCCGTACCGGCTCGGCCACGACACCACCGACCAGCGGTCACCGGCCAGCCGGGCCTCCCACTCCCGGTGCGCGGCGAACCCCGCCCCGGTCTCCAAGGAGGGCAGGGGGGCGGCCGGGACATGCGCGGCGAGCCA
This sequence comes from Streptomyces sp. NPDC048416, assembly GCF_043200435.1. Classification (NCBI taxonomy): domain Bacteria; kingdom Bacillati; phylum Actinomycetota; class Actinomycetes; order Kitasatosporales; family Streptomycetaceae; genus Streptomyces; species Streptomyces sp. NPDC048416. The sequence goes on along the minus strand of NZ_JBICXU010000009.1, from coordinate 153,686 downwards.
GTCGCGCGCCTCGGCCCGGAAGGCCTCCTGATCGGGCGTGGGATCCAGGTCCATGGGGACGGCACACCATCCTTCCCTAACAAGTGTTTGGTAGGTTAACGTGGCGCCGTGACCGACAACAAGGCTCCGTACGTGCCGGGCCACGGCCTCCTCGACGGCCGCACCGCCGTGGTCACCGCGGCCGCCGGCGCCGGGATCGGCGGGGCCACCGCCCGCAGACTCCTCGAAGAGGGCGCCCGCGTCGTCATCGGCGACGCCCACGCCCGCCGCCTCAAGGAGACGGAACAGGCACTCGCCGCCGAGTTCGGCGCCCACCACGTCGCCGCCCTGCCGTGCGACGTGACCGACGAACACCAGGTCGCCGCCCTCTTCGCGCTCGCCGCCCGCGCACACGGCGGCCTCGACATCGTGGTCAACAACGCCGGCCTCGGCGGCACGTGCGCGCTGGTCGACATGAGCGACGAGGCATGGTCCAAGGTCCTCGACGTCACCCTCAACGGCACCTTCCGCTGCACCCGCGCGGCCCTGCGCGCCTTCAAGGAGACCGGCCGGCGCGGCGTGATCGTCAACAACGCCTCCGTCGTCGGCTGGCGCGCCCAGGCAGGCCAGGCCCACTACGCCGCCGCCAAGGCGGGCGTCATGGCCCTCACCCGCTGCGCGGCCGTCGAGGCCGCCGCGTACGGCGTACGGGTCAACGCGGTCGCACCCAGTCTCGCCATGCACCCCCACCTGGTGAAGGTCACCTCCGCCGACCTCCTCGAAGAGCTCACCGCACGCGAGGCGTTCGGCCGCCACGCCGAACCCTGGGAGGTCGCCAACGTCATCGTCTTCCTCGCCAGCAGCTACTCCTCCTACCTCACCGGCGAGGTCGTCTCCGTCAGCAGCCAGCACCCCTGACGGCGGCAGCACAATGGACAGGTGCCGACGAACAAGAAGAAGACACAGGTGACCGCCTCGCCCGAGCGGCGGCGCGAACTCCTGACCACGGCGGCCGAGGTGTTCGCCGCCCAGGGATACAACGCCACCACCGTCCGCAGGATCGCCGAGGAGGCCGGGCTGCTCGCGGGCAGTCTCTACTACCACTTCGACTCCAAGGAGTCGATGCTCGACGAGATCCTTTCGAGCTTCCTGAACGAGCTCTGGCAGGGGTACGACGCCGTGCTCGCGGCGGGACTCGGGCCCCGCGCGACCATCGAAGCCCTGGTCACCGAGTCCTTCCGGGAGATCGACCGGCACCGCGCCGCCGTCGCGATCTACCAGAAGGAGGCCAAGCACCTCGCGGACCAGCCCCGCTTCCACTACCTCGCCGACTCGCAGCAGAAGTTCGAGAAGGCGTGGCTGGGAACGCTGGAGCGCGGCGTCGCCTCCCAGGCGTTCCGCGCCGACCTGGACATCCGCCTCACCTACCGCTTCGTGCGCGACACGGTGTGGGTGGCCGCGTCCTGGTACCGGCCAGGCGGCCGGCACAGCCCGGAGGAGATCGCCCGCCAGTACCTCTCGATGGTCCTCGACGGAATCGCCGTCGTTGCGTAACCCGCCTGCCGATCCGGGGAGTTGTCATGACCGAGGCCTACATAGTCGAAGCGGTACGCACCCCGGTGGGCCGGCGCCGAGGCGCCCTCGCGGCCGTCCACCCCGCCGACCTCGGCGCCCATGTCCTCACGGCGCTCATCGAGCGCAGCGGCATCGACCCCGCGGCCGTCGAGGACGTCGTCTTCGGCTGCCTGGACACCGTGGGCCCCCAGGCGGGCGACATCGCCCGCACCTCGTGGCTGGCGGCCGGCCTGCCCGAAGAAGTACCCGGCGTCACCGTCGACCGTCAGTGCGGCTCCTCCCAGCAGGCCCTCCACTTCGCGGCACAAGGCGTCCTCTCCGGCACCCAGGACCTGGTGGTGGCCGGCGGCACCCAGAACATGTCGATGATCCCCATCGCGTTCGCCTCCCGCCGGGCCGCCGAACCGCTCGGCCTGACCGACGGCCCCTTCCTCGGCAGCCAGGGGTGGCGCGCCCGCTACGGTGACGCGCCCGTCGACCAGTTCCACGGGGCGCAGCTCATCGCCGAGAAGTGGGGCATCTCGCGCCGCGCCATGGAGGAGTTCGCCCTGAGCTCGCACCTGCGGGCGATCCGCGCCGTCGACGAGGGCCGCTTCGCCCGCGAGACCGTGCCCTACGCCGACGTCACCACGGACGAGGGACCGCGCCGGGACACCACCCTGGAGAAGATGGCCGCCCTCAAGCCCGTCGTGGACGGCGGCACGATCACCGCGGCCTGCTCCTCGCAGGTCTCCGACGGCGCGGCCGCCCTGCTCATCGCATCCGAGCGAGCCGTCGCCGAGCACGGTCTGACCCCGCGCGCCCGCGTCCACCATCTCTCGGTGCGCGGCGAGGACCCGATCCGCATGCTGTCCGCGCCGATCCCCGCCACCGCCCACGCCCTGAAGAAGACCGGCCTGAAGATCGACGACATCGACCTGGTCGAGATCAACGAGGCCTTCGCGCCGGTCGTCCTCGCCTGGCTGAAGGAGACCGGCGCCGACCCGGCCCGCGTCAACGTCAACGGCGGCGCGGTCGCGCTGGGCCACCCCCTCGGCGCGACCGGCGCGAGGCTCATGACGACCCTGCTGCACGAACTGGAGCGCACCGCGGGCCGCTACGGCCTCCAGACGATGTGCGAGGGCGGCGGCCAGGCCAACGTGACCATCATCGAACGCCTGTGAGGCGGGGCGGCGGCCCTCGGCGGGAACGGGTGTAACACGGCCCACAGGGACACCCCGCACAGGGGCGTGCTATCGTGGTGGCTGTTGCAGTTTTGGTACCCATATACTTTATGTGCGCCTGACGGGAATGTTCCTCAGGCGCATTATTTGTTTCCGGGGTTTCTCCGGATGGGCTCAATGCGGCGACGAGGAATCCGTAAATCCGCGGATTTCCGGAACTGCCCCTGTCTTAGGAGAAATGACATGGCTACTGGCACCGTGAAGTGGTTCAACTCGGAAAAGGGCTTCGGCTTCATCGAGCAGGACGGCGGCGGCCCCGACGTCTTCGCCCACTACTCCAACATCGCCTCCAACGGCTTCCGTGAGCTCCTTGAGGGCCAGAAGGTCTCCTTCGAGGTCACCCAGGGCCAGAAGGGCCTGCAGGCGGAGAACATCGTTCCCGCCTAATCGCCGACGAGGCGTATTTTGCAGCCGCGGATTCCGTGGCTCGCGAATTTCGCAGCCGGGGCCCGCACCCTCAGGTGCGGGTCCCGGCTTGTGCTGTCTTGTCCCAGGAGGCAAAACCGTATGACGCGCACGACCAGCAAGCGCTTCGGCGCAGGTTCCGGTGCCGCCGCCGGCTCACGTTCCGGCTCCGCCGCCCGCCAGGGTTCCGGCCGCCCCGCCGCCAAGTCCGCCAAATCCGCCAAGGGCCGGAGCATGGCGGCGCCGCAGGGTGAATTCCAGCTGCCGGAGTCCCTGACCCCCGCGCTGCCTGCCGTCGAGGCCTTCGCCGACCTGGACATGCCCGCCGCGCTCCTCAAGACGCTCGACGCGCAGGGCGTGACCGAGCCGTTCCCGATCCAGGGCGCCACCCTGCCGAACTCGCTGGCCGGACGCGACATCCTCGGCCGCGGCCGTACCGGCTCCGGCAAGACCCTCGCCTTCGGCCTCGCGCTGCTCGCCCGCACCGCGGGCCGGCGCGCCGAGCCCACCGCGCCCCTCGCGCTCGTCCTGGTCCCCACCCGGGAACTCGCCCAGCAGGTCACCGACGCGCTCACGCCGTACGCGACCGCGGTCAACCTCCGTCTCACCACCGTCGTCGGCGGCCTCTCCCTCACCAAGCAGGCGAACGCGCTGCGCCGCGGCGCCGAGGTCGTCGTGGCCACGCCGGGCCGCCTCAAGGACCTCATAGAGCGGGGCGACTGCTCCCTGGAGAACGTGCGCGTCACCGTTCTCGACGAGGCCGACCAGATGGCCGACATGGGCTTCATGCCGCAGGTCACCGCGCTCCTCAAGCAGGTCGAACCGGACGGCCAGCGGATGCTGTTCTCGGCGACCCTGGACGCCAACATCGACCGCCTGGTCCGGATGTTCCTCACCGACCCGGTGGTGCACTCCGTCGACCCGTCGGCCGGCGCGGTCACCACGATGGAACACCACGTCCTGTACGTCATGGACGAGACCGACAAGAAGGCCGTCACCACGCGCATCGCGGCCCGCGACGGCCGCGTGATCATGTTCCTGGACACCAAGCGCTCCGTGGACCGGCTCGTCAAGCGGCTGCTCGCCAGCGGTGTCCGGGCGGCCGGCCTGCACGGCGGACGCTCCCAGCCGCAGCGCAACCGCACGCTCGACCAGTTCAAGAACGGCCAGGTCACCGCGCTGGTGGCGACCAACGTCGCGGCGCGCGGCATCCACGTCGACGACCTCGACCTCGTCGTCAACGTCGACCCGCCGACCGACCACAAGGACTACCTCCACCGCGGCGGGCGCACCGCGCGGGCGGGCGAGTCCGGCAGCGTCGTCACGCTCGTCCTGCCCGACGAGAAGCGCGAGATGACCAAGCTCATGTCGTTCGCCGGCATCCGGCCGCGCACGGCCGAGATCAAGTCGAGCTCCGAGGAGCTCGTCCAGGTCACCGGGGCGCGCGAGCCGTCCGGCGTGCCGGTGGTCATCGAGGTCCCGGCCCAGCCCGAGCCGAAGCGGGCCGCGGCGTCCGGGGGGCGCAGCCGGGGTCGTCGCGGGGGTTCCCGCGGGGCCGCCGCGCAGTCGTCTTCGCCCCGCCCCCAGACCGGCACGGCCTCCCGTACGCAGGGTGGAGCGGCGTCGTCCCGTACCCCCCAGGGTGGCGGGGCCTCCCGTACGCAGGGCGGCTCGTCCCGCACGCAGGGCGGAGCGGCATCGTCCCGTACGCAGGGTGGAGCGGCATCGTCCCGCACCTCCCAGGGTGGCGGGACCCCTCGTACGCAGGGTGGCTCATCCCGCACCTCCCAGGGTGGAGCGGCGCCTCGTACCCAGGGTGCGGTGGGCCGGGGGCAGGGTGGCCGAGGGCGTGGTCAGGGTGGCGCGGGTCGGGGCAGGGCCTGATTTCCCCCACCCCGCCCCTTCCCTGAACCCTCCGGGGGCGTGAAGTGGCTGAACCGGGTCCCTGGGGCTCCGCCCCAGACCCCGTTCGCGCCTGAAGGGCGCTCGTCCTCAATCGCCGGACAGGCTGCCCTTCTGCCCCGCACGAACACGACTGAGCCCTCCCACACGCCCCACCACGGACCCCGTCAGCGGCGCGGGGAACTGCGCGAGCACCGTGCACGGCCCGCAGGTGACAGCGGGGTGAGGGGCGCGGGGAACTGCGCGAATACCGTGCACGGTCCGCGGGTGACGGTGGACCGGGGTGCAGGGGCTCGAAGAGCCCGGCGTGGCCCAGCACCGGCCCGGTCAGGGGCGCGGGGAACTGCGCGAGCACCCCGCACGGTCTGCGGGTGAAGGCGGGACCGGGGTGCAGGGGCCTGAAGAGCCCCGCGCGGCCCAGCACCGACCCCGTAAGGGGCGCGGGGAACTGCGCGAGCAAGCCGCACGGTCCGCAGGCGACGGCGGACCGGGGTGCAGGGGCTCGAAGAGCCCGGCGCGGCCCAGCACCGACCCCGTAAGGGGCGCGGGGAACTGCGCGAGCACCCCGCACGGTCTGCGGGCGACGGCGGACCGGGGTGCAGGGGCCCGAAGAACCCGGCGTGGCCCAGCACCGGCCCGGTCAGGGGCGCGGGGAACTGCGCGAGCACCCCGCACGGTCTGCGGGTGAAGGCGGGACCGGGGTGCAGGGGCTCGAAGAGCCCGGCGTGGCCCAGCACCGACCCCCGCCAGGGTCGTGCGCACCCCGCATGGTCCGGGGGCGAGGACCAAGTCGGTGGCGCGGGCAGGCCGCGGAGGGGGCCGGGGCCGGCCCACTGCGGTGGCTTCAGGCCAGTAGCCTTGTGCGCAGCGCCGCCACGTCGCGCAGCGACAGACCGAGCCCCCGCGTCAGGTACCCGTACAAGCCTCCGTACCGGCCCGCCATGTGCCGCAGCGCCGCGTCCAGATACTCGGCCCGCACCTCCTGAAGAGGGATCAGCAGATCCGCATCCCGCATCACGCCCGACCGCTCAAGCCCCGCCCGAACCTCCGCATCCGCCCCCGCGCGAAACGCGTTGGACGCGAGATAGTCCCGCCGCGCGGCCACCTCGGGCACGCCGAGCGCGCGTAGAAGCACGTAACTCTCCCACCCCGTACGGTCCTTGCCCGACGTGCAGTGGAAGAGCAGCGGGCCCTCACCGGCCGCCAGATCCTTCAGCGTCGCCCCGAACCGCGCGCGGGCGTCCGCGTCCGAGACGAACGCCTGGTACTCGGCGCGCATCAGCGCCTGCGCCCTGCCGTGCCCCAGCATCGCGTCCTGCGTCGCCGGGTCCCTCGACCCGATCGCGGTCAGCGTCTGCGCGTACAGCCCGCTGTCGGTGACCGGGCGCGCGGTCGGGGCGAGCCCGGCGGGCAGCCGGTCGGGGCCGTCGTACTGGAGCTCGAGCGGCACCCGGAAGTCCACCACCTCGCGCAGGCCGAGCCGGGCCAGCGTCGAGACGTCCGTGTCCGTCGCCTTGTTCAGGGCGTCGGCGCGGAACACGAGGCCATACCGGACGTGCTTGCCGTCGTAGGTCCGGTAGCCGCCCAGGTCGCGGACGTTCACCGCGCCTTGCAGCACGATCTGGTGGATCGCAGAGGCGCCCTTGGGGTGTGTGTCCACGGCGGACGCCACCGGCGTGGACGCCGTCGCGCTCGCCGCGGGCAGCAGGCCCGTCGTCAGGGCCGACGCCAGGGCGACGACGGCCGCCGCAGCCCCGGCCCGTGTCATCCTGCGGATGGTGCGTTGCTCCATGGGAGCCAACTCCCTCATCAGCGAGCACAATTCACTTCGCCGTCGTCGGCAGGGTGGACAGCACGTGCGCGGCCTCGCCCATCACCCGGGTGATGAGTTCCTGGCAGCTCGGAAGGTCCTGGATCAGCCCGGCCACCTGCCCCGAGGCCATCACGCCGAGATCGGTGCGGCCCTCGACCATGGACGCCCGAAGCAGCATCGGCGTGTTGGCGGCCAGCAGGACCTGGCTCCACGTCAGGTCCTTGCCGCCGTGCTTCATGGCAAGGCCGTCCCTGACCAGCTGGGGCCAGCTCTGCCCCGAGATCTTCCGGAAGCCGGACGCGCGACGCACCGCCTGCGCCAGCGCCCTGACGCGCCCCGCCTGCTCAAGGGAGGCGACGAGTTCCGTGCGGAGCATGCGGTGGGGCAGACCGTCCACCGCCCTGGTCACCATCACGTCCCGCACCGTGGCTTCCAGATATTTCGCCTTCACCGCGTCGGGGACCGTCGAATCGGACGTGAGCAGGAACCGGGTCCCCATCGCGATGCCCGCCGCACCGTAGGCGAGCGCCGCGACCAGACCGCGGCCGTCGTGGAAGCCACCCGCCGCGATCACCGGGATGTCCACCGCGTCCACAACCTGCGGAAGCAGTACGGTCGTTGCCACTTCCCCGGTGTGCCCGCCGCCTTCGCCGCCCTGCACGATCACCGCGTCCGCGCCCCACGCCGCGACCTTCTCGGCATGGCGCCTGGCCCCGATGGACGGGATCACCACGACGCCCGCGTCCTTCAGCTCGGCGATCAGTTCGCGCGAGGGGGCGAGCGCGAAGGACGCCACGCCCACGCCCTCCTCGATGATGATCCGTACCCGCTCGCGGGCATCGGCGGCGTCTGCCCGCAGATTGACCCCGAAGGGCCGCCCCGTACGGGACTTGACCTCACGGATCGCCTGCCTCAGCTGGAGGGCCGTCATCGTCGCGGAGGCCAGGACGCCGAGCGCCCCGGCCTCGGCCGTCGCCGAGACAAGGCGGGGGCCCGCCACCCAGCCCATCCCGGTCTGCACGATCGGATGCCGGACGCCGACCAGCTTCGTCAGGGCCGTCTCGATACGGCAAGGACTCGCCGGAGAAGGTGCCGGAGCAGTCACGGGAGCGGGCGACGGCGGGGGCGTGGACGGAGTCCCCGGAGCGGGCGTGGGGGGAGTCACGGGGCGACCTCGCGGTCACGCGGCCCGTCCGGGTCGATGACCTCGCGGTCACGCAGCCCGTCCGGGTCGATGACCTCGCGGATCAGACGCAGCTCCTCGGCGCCGGGTTCACGGGTGAACCCCGCCTCGTCGCAGCCCTCCAGCTCGAACGCGGTCGCCTCCCGCACCCGGTCCACACCCACCCCGGGGTGCAGCGACACCAGCCGCATCGCGTGGTCCGGCGTCGCGAAGTCGAAGACGCCCAGGTCGCTCACGACCCGGGGGATGCGGTGGAAGCGGGTCGCGGAAGGGCCCGCGGCCGCCGCGCTGTCGTAACCGACCCCGCAGATCATGTCGACCTTCGGCACGAAGACCCGGGGCGAGTGCTTGGGCACCCAGTAACTCACCGGATTGTTCAGGGTGTTGACGGGTGCGCCGCGCACCCCGAGGAGCTGGCGGGTGGGCCGGGACCAGTCGCCGATGCAGGAGATGTTCTGGTTGCCGAAGCGGTCGATCTGGCTCGCGCCCATCATGACGTGCCGCCGGCCGCCGGTGACCATGGTCAGATGCCTGCGGTAGGGCAGCCAGCCCTCGGGTTCGCCGTCCGGTCCGACGAGCAGCGCCTCGCCGTCGGTGAGCAGCAGGTCGGGCGCGAACGTGCGCCGGGCGAGCCGGGCGCCGATCGAGGGGATCACGCCCATGGGGCTCGCGAGTACTTCCCCGTTGTCGCGCCAGGCCTCGGCGCAGGCGATCACGCAGTACTCGGCGCGGGTCACGCGCGTGGTGTCCGGCGTCACTTCTGCTCCTCGTGCCAGATCTGCACGGCCGACTGGTAGGACTTCTCGTCGGGCCCGGACAGGAAGCGTTCGGCGAACTCGGGCCAGGGCGCGGTCGCGTACAGCTTCTGGAAGGGCTCGTCCCGTCCGTAGTCGGGGGCGCAGGAGGTGAAGTGGGCGCCGTTCGGGCACTCCACGACGCCGGTGACCGCGTGCCGCGCGATCAGGAGGGACGGCGCCGCCGCCGCGCGGAAGCCGTCCACGATCCGTTCGCAGGAGACGTACGCGCTGTCGGCGGCCTCGCAGAACAGGTCGTCGAAGTACGGGTCGGGGCCCAGGTACTGGCCGTTGCCGAGCCGGTCCGCGCGGTTGAGGTGGACGAGCGCCGCGTCCATGCGCAGGGCGGGCATCGCGACGAACCGCTCGCCGTCCTCGTACGGCGAAGTGACCGTACGGAGCCCGGGGTTGACCCGCATCACGTCCGAGCCGAGGCCCGCGCGGACCGGCAGGAAGGGCAGCCGGTTCGCCGCGGCGTGCAGCCCCCACATGAACATCGCCTCGTCGATCTCCATCAGCTCGAAGGAGCGTGCCTGGCGGCCCGCGCGGAAGTGCGGCTCCAGGGGGATCGAGTCGAGCGTGGCGAAGGGCGCGACCAGCTTGCGTATTTTGCCCGCGGCGGCGAGCAGGCCGACGTCGGGGCCGCCGTACGAGATCACCGTGAGGTCGCCGACGGGGGAGCGCAGCAGGGCCCGTACCAGGGCCATGGGTTTGCGGCGTGAGCCCCAGCCGCCGATGCCGAGGGTCATGCCGCTGCGCAGCCGCGCGACGACGTCCTCGGGCGTCATGGTCTTGTCCTTCACCGGTCTGCCTCCTCGTGACGCCTCGTACCGAACGTGTCGCGTACGCGGTCGGCGACGCCGCTGAGGTTGGCCTCGAAGGTGAAACCCTGCTCGAAGCGGTAGCTGCGGCGTACGTCGACGGGGTCGATGCCGTTGATGGCGGCCTTGGCGAGCCGGATGAGGGTGGCGTCCTTGCGGGCGATCTCGCGGGCCAACTCCAGGGCCGCCGACATCAGTTCGGCGCGCGGGACGACGTTCCACACCGAGCCGTGGGCGTGCAGCTCGGCGGCGGTCACGGTGCGCGAGGTGAAGTAGAGGGCGCGCATGAGGTGCTGAGGGACGAGGCGGGCCAGGTGGGTCGCGGCGCCGAGCGCGCCGCGGTCCAGCTCGGGCAGGCCGAAGACGGCGTCCTCGCTCGCCACGATTGCGTCCGCGTTGCCGGCCAGGCCGACCCCGCCGCCCAGACAGAACCCGCCGACCGCCGCGACGACCGGCACCTCGCACTCGTACACCGCGGCGAACGCCTCGAAGCAGCCCCGGTTCGCGCCGATGAGGGCGCCGTGCCCGTGGTCGCGCTGCATCTCCTTGATGTCCACACCGGCGTTGAACCCGCGGCCCTCGGCGGCGAGCACCACGCAGCGGCTCCCGGGGTCGCGGCCGGCCGCCCGGACCGCGTCGGCCAGTTCGTACCAGCCCTGTACGGGAAGGGCGTTGACGGGCGGGAAGTCGATGGTGACGAGGCGGATGCCGTGGTCGGGGGTTGCGGTGGAGACACCCATGGGGGAATCAGCTACCTTTCCACCAAACGTTTGTTAGGTCAGGAAGGTAGCAGCGGATGGAGCTGACCGGGAAGGCAGTCGTCGTCACCGGTGGCACCCGGGGCGTGGGCGCGGGGATCGCGAAGGCGTTCCTGCGGGCGGGCGCGGACGTCGTCGTGTGCGCCCGCCGACCGCCCGGCACCGCCATCGCCTGCGCCGGCCGCACGGCGCGGTTCTGCCCGCTCGACCTGCGCGAACCCGCCGCCGTACAGGACTTCTTCGCCGAGGTCGCCGCGGCGTACGGGCGCCTGGACGTGCTGGTCAACAACGCGGGCGGAACGCCCCACCGGCTGCTGGACGAGGGCGAGGCGGAGCGCCACGCACGGGTCGTCGCGCTCAACCTGGTCGCCCCGCTCACGGCGTCCCTCGCGGCCCGCCCCTACTTGCGGGACGCGCGCGGCTCGATCCTGATGATCGGCAGCGTGAGCGGCACCCGGCCCTCGCCGGGCACGGCGGCGTACGGGGCCGCGAAGGCGGGCCTGGAGAACCTGGCCCGCTCCATGGCGGTGGAATGGGCACCCGAGATCCGCGTCAACACCCTGGTCCTCGGGATGGTGCGCACGGAACTGAGCGCGCTGCACTACGGCGACGCGGACGGTGTGGCGCGCGTGGGCAGGACCGTGCCCCTCGGCCGGCTCGCCGAACCCGAGGAGATCGGGGCGGCCGCCGTCTTCCTCGCCCGCCCCGACGCGTCCTACGTCAGCGGCGCGTCCCTGCTCGTCCACGGCGGCGGCGAACGCCCCGCGTTCCTGGCCGCGGCCACCGTCAACAAGCCCGAGAGGAACGGAAGATGAGCGGACTGTGCGAGGGCCGGGTCGTGATCGTGACCGGCGCGGGACGGGGCCTGGGGCGTGCCCACGCGCTGGCGTTCGCCGAGCAGGGCGCGCGGGTCGTGGTCAACGACGCGGGGGTCGGGCCCGACGGCGCGGGCGGCTCGGGCGGCCCCGCGCGGTCGGTGGTGGACGAGATCCGCGCGGCGGGCGGCGAAGCCGTCGCACACGGCGGCGACATCGCCACCACCCGGGGCGCGGCCTCGCTCGTCGCCACCGCCCTCGACGCGTTCGGCGCGCTGCACACCCTCGTCAACAACGCGGGGTTCCTGCGCGACCGGATGCTGGTCAACCTGGACGAGGACGACTGGGACGCCGTGACGCGGGTCCACCTCAAGGGCCACTTCCTGCCCCTGAAGCACGCCGCCGCGCACTGGCGCGCCGAGGCCCGGGCGGGGCGCCCCGCCCCGGCGAGGGTCGTCAACACCAGTTCCGGTGCAGGCCTGTTGGGCTCGGTCGGGCAGGGCAACTACAGCGCCGCGAAGGCGGGGATCGTCGGCCTGACACTGGTCGCGGCCGCCGAGCTGGGACGCTACGGAATCCAGGTCAACGCGATCGCCCCGGCCGCCCGCACCCGGATGACCGAGCGGACCTTCGCGGACACGATGGCGGCGCCCAGGGAGCCGGGCGCCTTCGACGCCATGGCCCCCGAGAACGTCTCACCCCTGGTGGTGTGGCTCGGCTCCGCCGCGAGCGAGGGGGTCACCGGCCGGGTCTTCGAGGCGGAGGCGGGCCGCATCACCGTGATGGAGGGCTGGCACCCGGGCCCGACGAGCGACAAGGGAGCCCGGTGGACCCCGCGCGAGGCCGGCGAGGCGGCCCGCGAACTCCTCGCGCGGTCACGGACACCGGGGGCGGTGTACGGCGCGCGGTAGCGCGGTGCCCGCGCCGGGGCGCGGTGTGCGGGCGGCGTGCGGGCGGCGCGCGGCTGTGTGCGGCGGCGACGGTTCCGGCAGGTTGTACATGGCTCCCGTGGGCGCACTTCCTCGCGCCCCCGGCGGGCCGGTGCCGGGTCGGCGTGGGCGTTTTCGGCCGCCGGGTTGACGGCGTCTTGACGTGGCATGACGCTTCCGTTGCCCGGTCGGCCACCTTGGTTAACAGGTAGAAAAATCAACGAGGTTGGCGTTGACGGCCGCCGCTCTACGCGCGTCATCATGGTGCTCATGACAATCCCCCCACGTTTCAAGGCCCTTGGCGCCACCGCCGCCGTGGCCCTCGCCCTCTTCGCCGGCCCGGTCGCCGGCACCGCGTCGGCCGCTCCCGTCGCCCCCACCGCCCCCACCACCCTCACCGCCGTCAAGGCGCCGTCCCTGAAGTCCGTCGGCAGCGTCTGTTCCTCCGCGCTGCCCTCCCAGGCACACGACACCCTGCGCCTCATCGACCAGGGCGGCCCGTTCCCGTACTCCCAGGACGGTGTCGTCTTCCAGAACCGCGAGGGCGTCCTGCCGAAGCAGAGCGGCGGCTACTACCACGAGTACACCGTGATCACGCCGGGCGCGCCGACCCGCGGCACCCGCCGCATCATCACCGGCGAGAAGTCCAGGGAGGACTATTACACCGCCGACCACTACGCCACGTTCCGCCTGGTCGACTTCGGCTGCTGAGCCCGCCGGCCCGGCCGCGCGGGGTGCCCGACGGGCGCACCGCGCGGCCGTGGCCCCGTTCAGGAGGCGGCGTCGTCGGTCCGGCGCTCGGCTCCGCCGCGCCGCAGCAGCCCATAGGCCCAGCGCTCGTTCAGGCCCGCCAGGAAGCCGATCGTGCCCCAGAAGAAGAACGCCTTGATCAGCGCCTCGTGATCGGCCAGGGACAGCGGCCCCGCACCGCACAGCCCGGCGGGGGTCGCGGGCGGGGCGAAGATCGTGAGCACGCCGCCGTTGATGAGCAGGAACAGCGAGGTGGCAAGGAACCAGCCCACCACCACCCGGTACCAGCCCTCCTGCCGCATGACCTGGGCCAGTTGGCGCGGGTCGGCGGGTATGTTCCGCAGCCCGCCGCGGCCCGGCGCGCGGTGCATCAGCTGGTAGGCGTTGCGCAGCCGGACGATCACGCTGAACACCGCGCCGAGGGCTCCGCCCGCGAAACACACCAGTGCGTGCAGCAGGCTCAGCTGTTCCGGACAGGCGAGCCTGCCGTGGAACAGGGCCGGCACCGCCTCGCCCACGGCGAACGCGAGGACCAGGACGACCGGGCTGAGCACCATCCCGAAGGCGAGCCCGGTGTTCAGGCCGCGCCCGCTGGCCAGCGCCGCGTCGGCGTCCAGGCGCCGTGCCGCGGCGTCGGCCTCGTCCTCAAGGCGCTCGGCGGCGGCGGTACGCGTCTCGGCGTGCTCGACCGACGCCATGCGCAGCCCACCGCGCACCGCCTGTTCCAGGGCCCGGCACACGTCCTCGCGGGTGCGCCGCTCGAAGGCGCGCTGCGCTGCCGCGTACAACTGCTCGATGCGGTCCAGCTGTTGGGGCTGCCAGCGCCACAGACGCTGGAGATCGGGCGCGTTCTCGGCGAGCCCGAGCGCGTCGCTCAGCGTTCTCGGCTCGGCCGCCGGCGCCCCGACCAGCCACTCCCCGATCCGCCGTACCCGGCGTGTTCCCTGTGCGCCCATGCCCGCCACCACCGCCCGCTCGCTCACCGGGGCAGTTCCACCGACACAAGCCCCCCTGCGCCGAACCCTAGTTGGCCGCCCGGCGGCGCGTCGCGGCGCACCGGCCCCCAGGGGGTGTCTGGTGGATCATGGCCGGGGGTGCGGCGCCTGGCACGGCACCTCGCGGCGTTGCCGAAACGCCCCGATAGCTCCGCTATCACGACGTTCCGGCGCCTTGCGATGCACCGCACCAGGCGCCGCACCCTGACCGACCCTGATCCACCAGACACCCCCTAGCCGCGTCGCCACCCCGCCACGCGTACGCGATCGACACCGCCCGCACCCGCCACGCGTACGCGATCGACACCGCCCGCACCCGGCGCGCGTACGCGATCGACACCGCCCGCTCCCGCCACGCGTACGCGATCGACACCGTCCGCTCCCGCCACGCGTACGCGATCGACGCCGTCCGCACCCGGCGCGCGCTCAGCTCCCCGCACCCCGTGGAGCGCTTACGTGTCGCACTCCAGGACCGTGCGGCACAGCCCGCAGCGGGCCCTGACCCGGCCGCGCACCGGCACCCGGACGCGCTGGCAGCAGGTCGGGCAGGCGAAGCAGACCCGCAAGCCCTCGGGGCCGGACTCGAAGGAGTACGCGGCGCCGGGGCCGCCCGCCGCGCCGCCGTGTTCCCGCGCGTGGCGGCGGTCCTTGGCGTAGCGCCGGCGCCCCGCCCAGCCGGCCGTGCTCAGCGGGGGATGCTGCCCGTCCCGGCGGGCCTGCGCGGCGCCCGCCGTGTACGCGGGGTACGCCTGCGGGCTGGTGAACCAGGGCGAGGGGTCCTCGTCGAACAGCTGGGCCCGCTTGGCCAGGACGTAGCCGAACTCCTCCGGCGTCAGATAGCCCAGCTTCTGGCTGGAGAGCTGGTCCTCGCGGAAGGCGTCGAGCAGCAGCCAGCCCGCGCCGAGGTAGGTGGTCGCGGTGCCGGTGAGGATTTCGTTGTCGCGGGTGCCGGGGAAGGCCAGGTCCAGGCGGTGCAGCAGTACATGGGTGATCTCGTGCGCGAGAGCCGCGCCGATGTCCCTGCGGTGGGTACGGAAGCGGTCGTTCAGCTCGATGAAGTACTCCGGCCCTGCGGCCAGTTCGACGCTCGCCGCGTGCCGCATCTCGCGGAAGCCGACGATCATCCGGGCGTCGGGCAGGCGCAGGTGCTGGACGAGCGCGCGGGCCACCCGCTGGGCTCCCAGGTGCAGGTCGTCGTGGTCGGCGAAGGCGACGTCGGCGGGGAGCACGCTGGTGGCGTACCGCTGGAGGCCGTCGAGGGACAGCCTCCGGTGCAGCGCAGTGATCGCCGAGCGCACCGTGGCGAGGTGCGGATAGCCGTGCGCGACCGGACTCGACGTGCTCACGCCGCCACCCCCGTTCCGAGCCCGCGACTCCTTCCACTGTACGGCTGCCGGGCGGCGGGGGAGCCGTGCGCGAACTGGCCGGAAAGTGGCCCTTGTGGGCGGTGCGGAGGCTCCTCATAATCCGGAGCGCGTATTGACGCGCCCATGACATTCCTGGACGACGGGTGCGGTCCCCCCGGTACGCATGACAGCCAACCCCCCCACGAGAGGCAGTCAGTTGAAGAAGATCACGCGAGCGCTGCGCAGATGCCTGACCGTCACGGCCGTCCTCGCCGCCGCACTCAGCATCCCCGCCACGGACGCCTTCGCCTCACCCGCCCCGCTCGGCCCAGTGGCCCCGTCGGCGTCGCCGCAGCCGGTCGTCGGCGGCACCCGGGCCGCGCAGGGCGAGTTCCCGTTCATGGTCCGGCTCTCCATGGGCTGCGGCGGCGCCCTGTACACCCAGCAGATCGTCCTGACCGCCGCCCACTGCGTCGACGGCAGCGGCACCAACACCTCCATCACCGCCACCGGCGGCGTCGTCGACCTGCAAAGCTCCAGTGCGATCAAGGTGAAGTCCACCAAGGTCCTCCAGGCCCCCGGCTACAACGGCAAGGGCAAGGACTGGGCGCTGATCAAACTCGCCAAGCCCATCAACCAGCCCACCCTCAAGATCGCCACCACCACCGCCTACAACAGCGGCACCTTCACCATCGCCGGCTGGGGCGCCCGCAGCGAGGGCGGCGGCCAGCAGCGCTACCTCTACAAGGCGACCGTCCCCTTCGTCTCCGACGCCCAGTGCCAGCAGGCGTACGGCAGCGACCTCGTCCCGAGCGACGAGATCTGCGCCGGCTACGTCGACCAGGGCGGCGTCGACACCTGCCAGGGCGACTCCGGCGGCCCCATGTTCCGCAAGGACGACACGGGCGCCTGGATCCAGGTCGGCATCGTCAGCTGGGGCAACGGCTGCGCCGAGCCCGGCTACCCCGGCGTCTACTCCGAGGTCTCGACCTTCGCCTCCGCGATAGCCCAGGCCGCCTCGACGCTGTAGGGCGGCCACGCCGACGCCAAAAACCCTGCCCCGCCCGAGGGGCAGGGCCACCTGCTCCCCGGGCCGCGGCTCGCCCCGCTCACCGCGCGGGCCGCGGCTGAGGCGCGATGAGGCCGCGGCAACCCCGCCCCGCGCCCTCGACCGGAACCCGTTAGTCCAACACGTCCCACCCCTTTGTCCATGGGCGCACCCGCACCCCCGCGCACATCGTGGCCCGCAGCGAAAGCCGCCACGAGAAGGAGCGCGCGTGAACCCCGAACAGCACGGGCCGAACCGGAGGACGGTCGTCGCGGCCACCGCACTCGCCGGAGCCACGGCCGCCCTCGGCATCCCCTCACCCGCACGCGCCGCCGGGCCACCGGCGGGGGAGACGGTGCTGCGCTCGGCCGCACTCGACGTCCGTGTCGCCGACGCGTTCCCGCGCATCGTGTCGTACACCGACCGCGCCACCGGCGCCGTCCTGCACGGCCAGGAGGACACGGTGAGCGACGTCCTCATCGACGGCGCCCCCCACACCCCGAAGGTGACCTCGCGGCCCGCCGGCGACCGCATCACCTACACGCTCGCCTTCGACGGCGCCACCACCATCCACGTGGAGATCCGCGTGAGCGGCCACCGCGTCGACTGGCGCGTCACCCGCATCGACGACACCCCGGCCCTGCGCGTCGGCACCCTCCAGATCCCCACGCTCGCCCTGCTGTCCGTACGCAGCGACCAACCAGGAGCCCAACTCCTCGCAGCCCAGCTCCAGTTGGACAAGGCCAAGAGCGGCGACACCCTCGTCACGCCGACCACCACCACCCCGCCCGACGCCCAACCCATCGGCTGCGCCTACGCCGTCCTCGCCCACCACACCCTGGGCGGCGCCGTCGAAACCAACACCGGCTACGACAAGCCCGCCGACACCCCCGGAGCCACCTGGGAGAACGGCCGGCTGTGGCGCCAGACCCTGCGCGGGGACGGCTACGTCAAGACGCAGCTCGTGCCCGGCCAGTGGACCCACCGCGCCGCGACCTCACCCACCGCCGCCACCGAGCCACTGCCGTACGCCACCGTCGTCATCACCGGCGACCGCAACAAGGACGGCGTCGTCGACTGGCAGGACGCCGCCATCGCGTTCCGCGACATCATGGTCACCCCCCTCGGCGCCGACACCCAGCACCTGCGGGTCGTCCCGCACATCCCCTTCAACTTCGCCTCCCGGGCCACCAACCCGTTCCTCGCCACCCTCGACAACGTCAAACGGATCTCACTGGCCACCGACGGGCTGCGCCAGTACACCCTGCTCAAGGGCTACCAGTCGGAAGGCCACGACTCCGCCCACCCCGACTACGCGGGCAACTACAACGAGCGGGCGGGCGGCCTCGCCGACCTCAACTCCCTGGTACGCGAAGGAAAGAAGTGGAACAGCGACTTCGCCGTCCACGTCAACGCCACCGAGTCCTACCCGGTCGCCCACGCCTTCAGTGAAACCCTCGTCGACAAGAACAACCCGCAGTGGGACTGGCTCGACCAGTCCTACCGCATCGACCAGCGCCGCGACCTGGTCTCCGGCGACATCGTCCGCCGCTTCGCCGCCCTGCGCCACGACACCGACCCCGCGCTGAACGCCGTCTACCTCGACGTGTTCCGCGAATCCGGCTGGACCTCCGACCGCCTCCAGCGCGCCCTGCGCGACCAGGGCTGGCTGGTGGCCTCCGAATGGGGCCACGGCCTGGAACGCTCCTCGCTGTGGTCGCACTGGGCCAACGAGACGGACTACGGACCCGACACCTCCCGCGGCATCAACTCCCAGCTCATCCGCTTCATCCGGCACCACCAGAAAGACGTCTTCGCCAACAAGTGGCCCACCCTGCTCGGCCACGCCCACATGGGCAACTTCGAGGGCTGGACCGGCAAGACCGACTGGACGACGTTCTACGACCTGATCTGGACCGAGTCGCTGCCCGCGAAATACCTCCAGGCCCACCCCATCGAGCGCTGGACCGACCACGAGATCACCCTCGCGGGCCCCGACCGCACGTCCGTCTCCGACGCCACGGGCACCCGCCGCATCACCACCGACGGCCGCCTCGTCTACGACGCCGGCACCTACCTCCTGCCGTGGGAGCCCCGCAACGCCACCGACCCGGCGAAGCTGTACCACTACAACCCCGGTGGCGGCACCACGAGTTGGCGTCTGCCGCGCGGCTGGTCCGGCCTGCGTACGGTCGTCCTGCACCGCCTCACCGACCAGGGCCGGGTGCACGTCGCCGACCTCCCCGTCCGCGCGGGCAGCGTGACGATCCCCGACGCGGTCGCCGGGCAGCCCTATGTCGTCCACCGCACCCGGGTCCGCGCCCAAGCAGACCCGGTCTGGGGCCAGTTCACGCCGGTACGCGACCCCGGGTTCAACTCCGGCACGCTGGACGGCCGGCAGGTCACCGGCACCGCGAAGGTCTCCCTCAGCCCGCTCGGCGACTACGAACTCGTCCTGCCCGCCGGCGCGGCCGCCACCGTCGCCCAGCGCCTCGCCCGCCTCGCACCCGGCACGTACCACGCCTCCGTGCAGGTCGAGGTCGGCGAGAAGGCGGGTCAGCGGCGCCGGGCCGCCCTCGACATCCGTACCGCCGACGGTGTCACCGCCACCAACTGGACGGACACCTCCACCGCAGGCAATTACGTCGCGGCCGACCGCAAGCACGGCACCCGCTTCCAGCGCATGTCGACCCCCTTCACCGTCCCGGCGGGCGGCGGCCCCGTCACCCTCACCCTGCGCGCCGACGCGGGCGACGCCCGGATCCGCTTCGACAACGTACGCGTCGTACAGGCGAGGCCCACCGCGAAGCCGGGGGCGCTCGCGTTCGAGGACTTCCAGAACGTGCCGTCCGGCTGGGGCGTCTTCGTCAAGGGCGACGCGGGCGGCTCCACCGACCCCCGCACCCACATCGCCCAGCGGCACGCCCCGTTCACCGGGCGGGGCTGGAACGGCAAGGCGATCGACGACATCGTCGACGGCACCCAGTCGCTGAAGTCACGCGGCGAGAACGACGGCGTGGTCTACCGCACGGTCGACCACACCGTCCGCTTCCTGCCCGGGCGCCGCTACCGGGTCACCTTCCGGTACGAGAACGAGAAGGCCGGCCAGTACGCCTGGATCACCGCGGTCGACGACCCCACCCCGCGCGAACTGGCCCGCGTCACCCTGCCCATCGCGACACAACCGGCGCTCTTCACCCACGAGTTCACCGCGCCGACGGCGGGCACGACGTGGGTCGGCCTGCGCAAGGTGGGAGACGACGGATCGGCGGAGTTCACCCTGGACACCTTCGAAACACGCGAGCTGTAACAACCCCAGCGCCCCGGTACCACCCGGCGCCGAGCGCCTGGGCGCGCGGTGCCGCCCGGCGCCGAGTGGCTGGGGGCGCGGGGAACTGCGCGAGCAACCCCGCACGGCCCGCACCCGAAGGCGGGTGAAGGGGCGCGGGGAACGGCGCGCCCAGCCCGGCACGGCCCGCACCCGAAGGCGGGGTTGGGGGCGCGGTGCCGCCCGGCGCCGAGTGGCTGGGGGCGCGGGGAACTGCGCGAGCAACCCCGCACGGCCCGCACCCGAAGGCGGGTGAG